>ONVJ01000064.1 GCA_900321265.1 uncultured Eubacteriales bacterium | reverse complement strand
CCTATCCGTCGGCGGAGCAGAGGGAGTATATCGCGGCGCGCGGAGGAAGATTTATCATGAGCTCCGACAGCCACAGGGCGGAAAACCTTCTGTTCGGGTTCGGCGAGGGGCTGTAAAAGCAGTTTGAAATTTTTAAATGCAACGCACCTGTCACGGCTGAGAAGCTGTGACAGGTGCAGGTCTTTTTTTACAACACCTTCACAGGTAATATTTTTCTCTGTCGTCAGGCTTGTCGTCCTCGTAGATCCACTGCTGCTCCGGGAGGTTGTTCTGCCATTTTCCTCCGGCGAGACGGTGGCACTCCTCGACCGAGAGCAGCCACTTCGGCACCAGTTTGTGCTCGGGGTGGAACTCGTAGTACTCGCGGTTGTCGAAGAAGGCGCCGAAATAGGAGGAGTCGGTCTCAAGCACGACCGAAAGCATGTTGACGGTTTTCTGGTGAAGCTCGAAGGGCTCGCCGTTTTTCGTCCCCTTGTATGTGAACTCGTTTCTGTCAAGCGTGATGATGCCTTCGCCGACCGGCTCGGAGGTGACCGTCTTGTCGACATAGTGGTCGTTCGGAAGCGCTCCGAGCGTGACCTTTTCCTCGATCCTGAAGTCAGGGTCGTTTTTTATATCCCTGTAGCACTTGCGGCGCTGCAGCTCGTACCAGACTCTGAGCGTCTTCGGGATCAGGCAGTCTTCGTTCAGCGGATGCAGGTCGTAGTACTCGTCGATCGTCGCGCCGTTGCCGCAGGCGGTGCACTTGAAGACGTTGCCCTCGCCGTGCATCGTCAGCTCGCGGCCGCACTTCGGGCAGAGATAGAGGTGCTCCTCAAGGCGGTTCGCGATGCGATCGTTGCCCTCGTATTTTACTCTGGCGGTCCTGTTCCACTCGAAGTCGTCGTTGTAGATCGCGGTGTTGATCCTGCGCTCGATCTCGTCAAGCGGCAGCGTCTGTGTCTCCTCGACCGTGAAGAGCCGGTTGACCTCGATGACGACCTTGCCCGGCCTGTCGTAGATGTCCCACTGGGTGTTCGACATGTATCCGCCGCGGATCGTCGTCGAGTATACCGGCACCTTGAGCTGTCTCACCATCTGCGCGGTGCCGGGCATGATCGGCTGGTTGCTGCCCGAGATCGAGGATTTTCCCTCGGGGAAGAGGATGACGTTTCCGCCCTGCCTGATTATCTGCATCACCTCGAGTATCGGGTGGATGTCGTTGATGAAGTTCCGCTTCGGGATGACCTTGAGCAGATCGAAGACGAAGTGCATGTGAGAGCGGTTGAACTCGATGTAGGAGGCCATGTAGTTCAGCCGGTGGCCCGAAAATGCCAGCCCGATGTACTGCCAGTCGCAGCGGGAGGTGTGATTGCTGAGGACGAGGAAGTTGTCGGGGATCGTTTTCACGCCGACGTTGTCGACGATCTCGAGCTTCATCCGCTTGCAGTTGGGGACCGCTCCGAAGGCCTTGAGGCAGGCGTAGGGGAAGGCGGGCGGGATCTTGCCCTTTCTTTCCGAGAGTTTCTTTCTGATGTCGAGTTTTGCCATTTTTTTATCCTTTCGGTATATGTGCCCGGCACATTTATTTATCTATATCAGTTCGAATGTCACGGCGGAGGCGATGTATTCGCGTAATTCCCCGCAGTCATAGGCGACCGTGACTCTTTTGTCGGTCCTGCCGGTGACGGTGCCCTCGCCGAAGCGCGGATGCCGCACCCTGGCCCCCAGCTTTACCGAGGCTCCCCCGACAGTCCTCCCGGGGATCGCAGGGGCCTGTCCAAGGCGGATCGCCTCGGCCAGGGCTTTTCTGAATCTGTCCCTGCAGTCGATGAGTTCTGCCGCGAAGCGGGCGTCCGAGCCCTTGATCCTGAATATCTTCAGGCTTTTTTTCGCGCGGGTCACGGCGACGTAGAATATCCGCCGCTCCTCTTCGTATGTCGCGAAGGACTTCGGATTCTGCAGATAGTCCCTGAGGACGGCGTGGCCGGGGGTTATGTCGTCGGTCATGTCCATCAGCCATACGCAGTCGTATTCGAGGCCTTTGGCCATATGGACGGTGGAGAGGGTGAAGAGGCCCCGCGGCGGCTCGGCGGCTCTTTCCGCGACGATACGCTCGAGCTCGGTCAGACGCCAGAGAAAGGCGCCGACCGTCCTCTCGTTCTTCGCCAGCGCCGAGAGGATCCCGGGCTTTGCCGAGAATATCTTCGATCTTTCAAGGAATCCGGCGTATCCGAGGCCGTTCATTATCGCCCCGATCGCTGCGTCGGGAGCCGATCTTGCCATCAGTTTCAGCGCCTTGCGGGAGATCGATGCGTAGGACAGACGGTCCTTTCCCAGCTCGTCGAGGCGGCAGACCGCGTCGTATATGTCGGTGCCCTCCGCCTCGCTCATCGCGACCGCCTTTTCGGCGAGCGCCTTGCTGAGAAAAGGGGATATCTTGTTGTAGACGTTCATATAGGCTTCGCGGTCGCGGCCGTCGATCGCCAGCTTCAGCACCGAGACGATGTCCCGCACCACCCGGCTCTGGAAGAAGACGAAATCCGACGCGCGCAGATCGAAGTCGACGCCCTGTCTCGTCAGAAGATCGACCAGCGGCAGGGAGGACTCGTTGTCCCGGTAGAGAACCGCGGTCTTAACGCGGCAGTTTTTCGCGGCCCTGAGAAGCTCGGTATACTGATCGGCGCGCGAGGCGACTTTTACCTCGGTTATGCTCCCTCCGGTGCCGGCGGCGGCGCGCATGGTCTTGGGATGCCTCTGCTTGTTGCTCCGGATGAAGCCGTCCGCCGAGGCGACGATCTCCTCCGCCGAGCGGTAGTTGTCCTCCATCAGCAGCACCCGCCCGCCGGGATAGTTCTTCTCAAAACCGGTGAGCTCTTCGGGGCAGGCCGCGCGGAAGCCGTAGATGCTCTGGTCCTCGTCACCGACCATGAAGAGATTTCCGTCGGGGCCCGCCAGCTCCTTTATGATCCGGTGCTGGATGAGCGAGGTGTCCTGAGCCTCGTCGACGCAGATGAATCTGTATTTTTTTCTGAATCTCTCAAGTATATCCGGGTATTTTCTGAATATCGCGAGAGAATAGACCATCTGATCGTCGTAGTCCATGAGCGAGGCTTCGTTCATCCGGCGGCGGTATTCCCGGTATATCCCGGGGAACTTTCCCATGGCGATGCCGTCGATCTTTTCGATATCGACGTCGGGCATCATCGTGTTCTTGACGTAGGTGATCGCCGTCTTTATCTCTCTTATGTCGTTCTCGGCGGCGTATTCCCCGGTCAGCTCGCGGAAGATCGCGGAGATCATCGCCGAGCTTGTCCTTTCGTCGTCGCAGAGTCTGAAGGCGGTCCTGCCGGTCGTGCGCGAATAGTATGAGATGACCGACGCGCAGATGCCGTTTATCGTCCGGAACTCGGGCTGCGGCCCTTCGTCTCCGAAGAGCGAGAGGTATCTTGCCTTCATGTCGCCCGCGGCGGCGACGGTATATGTGACGGTGAGGATGCTTTCGGGATCGATCCCGAGGCAGCGCACCATATATCCGATCCGGGCGACGAGAGCCGTCGTCTTTCCGCTTCCGGGGACGGCGAGAAGGAGCGTCTGCCCCTCCGTCGCCTTAATCGCGGCTTCCTTCTGTTCTCCCGGAATGAATCCGAGCTTTTCTGTGAATTCTTCGTATGTCAGCAGGTCTTTTTCGCTCAGCGGCATTTTGCCTCCGTCAACAAGGTGTGTCTGTGCGCGTGTCAGGCGAGACCGGCGCGGGCGATCCCGTCAAGAAGTTTCGCTCTGAAAGCCGGCGTGCATCCGAGTCCGAGGCTGTACATCGCCTCGACGGCGCAGCCGTAGACCGGCGGGACGGTGGCTACCGACGCCCTGACGCCGGCCGGCGCGAGGGCGAGGATCGCCTCGGGGTATTCGGGCCAGTGGGCGAATATCCCTCCGTTCATGAAGAGTGGGAGCTCTGAGGGCTTTTTGCCCGTTCTCCTCAGTGCGGTCGCGATCAGCTCGGCCATGTCGGCGGCGCAGTCGTCGAAGATCTTCGACGCGACGGCGTCCCCGTGCCGCCTCGCCTCGAAGACGCAGCCGGCGTAGGAGGCCACGTATGGCCTGCCGAGAGAGTATATCCTGTCGTAGTCGTCGGGTATCGGACGGCCGCACTTTTCCTCACAGAGAGGGGTGAGCAGCGTCTTCTCGCCCCGCCCGTCGTACTCGCGGAGCACGGCGCGTATCGCCAGCCGCCCGAGGACGAAGCCGCTGCCGCAGCTGTCGATCAGATGTCCCCAGCCGCCGACGCGGAACCAGTCTTCGCCGCTTCTGACATAGAGGGAGGATCCCGTCCCGCAGACCATCGAGGCTCCGTCGGCGTGTCCCAGCATGCCGGATATCAGGCAGAGCCCGTCGGGCTCGGCCCTGAGGATGCCTGCCCTGTCGCCGACGGCTTCGGCGATCCCGTTCTGAAAATCGGGGGTGTAGTGCTCGATCGCGGCGATCGAACAGTAGGTCGCGTCCGCGGTCACCCCGGCGGAGTCGAAGAGCCTCCGGAGGAATCCGGTATAGAGCGCGACGCACTCTGAGGCGGGGGCGTCGACGGGGGTGATCCCCCTGTCCCGCGCCGAGGCGATGATGTTGCCTTCGGCGTCGGCGACAAAGCCTACCGTCTTGGTCCCGCCGACGTCCATCGCGGCGATAAAGGAGGGGCCGCCGCTGCCCTTTTGTGTGTTTTTCATATATCCGAAACCCGTTTATCTGCCCGAAACGCGTTTCCCGGCGACGAAGACATCCGACACGTCAAAGAAGTTGTCAAACACGGCAAGATCGGCGTCGAAGCCTTCGCGGATCTCGCCCTTGCCGAGGCCGAGAAGCCTTGCGGGATTTGCGGATACGAGCCGGATTGCTTCGGGCAGGGCAAGTCCGCAGTCGCGGACGAGGGTCCTGACGAGGATATCGCCGGTCGCTATGCTGCCGACGAAGGCCGAGCGGTCGGGGAGCCTCGCGACACCCTCCTCGATAATGAAGTCGGTGCCGCACATGGTCCCGCTCTTAATATCCGACCCGGCGACCGAAAGGCTGTCGGTGACGGCGATCACGCGGTCGGGGCCCTTTATCTTCAGTATCATCTTTATGAGCTCGGGAGGCAGGTGCCTTCCGTCGGCGATGATCTCGGCGGTGTAGGCGTCAAGCAGGAAGACAGATTCGATGACGCCGGGCGTCCTGAAGCCCTGCTGTCTCGTCACAGTCGATGTGCAGGAGTAAAGGTGGGTGACGAGCTTCGCGCCGTTTTCCGCCGCGGTCAGCATGTCGGAGTATTTAGCGTCGGTGTGCCCCGGGGAGGCGATGATCCCGCGCTCTGTCAGAAAGCGGCAGAACTCTCCGCAGGGGTCGAGCTCGGGGGCGTATGTCCAGCGCTTTATGAAGGGAAGATACTCTTCGACGAGAGGGAGGTATTCCTCCGGATTCGGCGGGGTCAGGTAGTCGGCGTGCTGCGCGCCCGACTGCGCCGGCGAGAGGTAGGGGCCTTCCAGATGGGCCCCGATGATGTTCGCCTTCGATCCGCCCGATCGCATCGCCCCGGCGATGTTTTCAAGCGATCTCTTCATGTCCGCGAAGGGGCTTGACGAAACGGTGGGGAGGATCGAGGTCGTGCCGTGCGAGAGGTGAAAGTCGCAGCCGGCGATCACCTCGGAGGGGGAGGAGTCGGCGAAGGCGTGTCCCCCGCCTCCGTGGGTGTGGATGTCGATGAAGCCCGGAGAAAGGAAGAGTCCGGTAAAATCATACTCTTCGTCCGCGGGCATCGCTTCCGCCGAGAGGCCGGCTATCTTTCCGTCCGAGACATAGACGTAACCGTCGAAGAGCGAGTCCCGGAGGACTATCCGGTCGCTTTTAAGCCTTGTTTTCATGTCAGCCGAGCAGGGCGGAGCTGTCGGGATCGAGGTAGAGCGTCGCGTCGGGATGCAGCCTCAGCGCGGTCGCCGGGCAGTGCTCGCCGATGCTTCCCTCCACCGTCTTCTTCACGGCTTCCGCCTTTGTCGACGCCGGCACGACGCAGAAGAGGTGCGGCGCCGAGACGAGGGTCGGTACGGTGAGGGTTATCGCCGTCAGGGGAACGTCATCCAGCCGCGCGAAGCAGCCGTCGTTTACCTGCTGCTGCCGGCAGACAGGATCGAGCGGGACCGGCTTTACCGCCAGCGGATCTTTGAAATCGGCGACCGGCGGGTCGTTGAAGGCGATGTGGCCGTTCTCGCCGATGCCCATGACGACGATGTCGGGCGGGAAGGCGGCAAGGAGCGAGGCGTATCTTTTGCACTCGGCCTCGGCGTCTTCGGCCTCGCAGGATATGAGATTCACCGTCGCGAAGGGAACGAGACCGAAGAGGTGCTCCTTCATGAAGTTTCCGAAGCCCTGGGGCGCGTCTCTGTCAAGGCCGATGTACTCGTCCATGTGGAATGCGTTAATCCGCTCCCAGCATATGCTTTTGTCGGCGGCGAGCGACGCCAGGACCTCGTTCTGAGACGGAGCCGCGGCGAATATCATGTTTATGAAGGGTTTTTCCTTCATGAGGGCGGAGATACATGCAGAGACGTCGGCCGCGGCGGCGGCGCCCATCTCGGCGCGGCTTTCGTATATGCCCACTCTTAGACTGTCTTTTACAAATGATCTTTTCATGGCTGTCCTGTCCGCCGCTGTGCGGCTGAGCTTATTTTTCCGGATGTGAAGGCCTTCAAATACTTTCTGGCGTCTTTTCTTCCGCCGGCTCTCAGACGAATTTTACCGGCAGGGGGTTCGCGGCGGCGACCGCCTCGATGACCTCGATGACGCGGGCAGCCATCTCGGGGGTGACGCGCATCGGCCGACCCTCGGTCAGGGCGAAGTAGATGTCCTCGTACATCGCCGAGGGCGCCGAGTCGAAGGCGGTGCCGGCAAAGGATCCGCTTTCGGTGTGCTTTATGAGCTTTTCCGAGCAGTAGACGGGGTTCTCGTTTTCGTCTCTCAGCGATTCCTCGATAACGGCCTTCGGCGGGTTCTCCTCATCGGTATAGTAAACGAATTCATATTCGCTTGTTTTGCATTTGAAGGTCCCGCGGCTGCCCAGGATCTTCAGCGTGTATCCGCAAAAGGCGTCGCAGGAGTTTACCTCGACGTCGACCGGAGGCTTTCCCGGGGCGGCGAGTATGATCTTGGCGCAGTCGTCCGAGTCGCCGCTCGTCATCGCGGTCCCGCGGGAGCTGAAGGCAACGCGCGTCCCGGGATCGAAATCAAGGAAACCGAGCGCGAGTCCGACCGGATGCGGCCCGGTGTTGTAGAGCCCTCCGGCGCACTTCTTCTGGAGCGTCTGCCAGTCCCACCTGCGGGCGAAACCGTTGAAGCGGATGTTTATCTGCATTATCCGGCCGAGCTTCCCCGAAGCGATGAGCTCGCGGGCAAAGAGGTAATAGGGGGCGAGGAAGGACTGCTGGAAGACCTGGAGCAGCACGCCTTTTTCTTTTGCGAGGGCCATGAGCGTCCGGCACTCTGCCGAGCTGCGCGAGAAGGGTTTCTCGACCAGCACATTGAATCCGTGCAGGATGAGATCCCGGGTGACGGGATAGTGCATATCGGAATAGGAGGCGTTTACGACGAGGTCGATGCCGGTTTTTCCGAACAGCTCCCTGTAGTCTGCCAGTATCTCGCAGCCGGGATAGAGTTCTTCGGCGATCTTCCGCCTGACCGGATCGAAGTCGACGACGTATTTTACGTTGAAGTATATGTTGGATTCTGAGCGGAAATACTTTCCGTGTATGTTCCTTCCGCTTCTGCCCTGGCCGATTATCGCAACATTTTTCTTTTCCACTGCCGGATCCTCCCCCGTGACCGCTGTCTTTTCTCTGTTTTTTATATCCTTTGTCCGCCGGTGCCGCCTGTCATCAGATCCCGTCTGCCGCTGAGGCGCACCCGCACCGGCCCCGGTATCCAGTAATTATATCTTATTTTACAGTAAAATTCAAGGAAAAAAGGGAGTTTGAATGATTTTTCGGTGAAGGCTTCGGCAGGGCGGAAAAGAATTGTTGACAAAAACCGGGAAAAGGTATATAATATATTGCTTTTAAATTGTTTTTTTGCGCGGCCGGGCCCGGATTCCGCCTGCCGCTGCCGTTATACTAACTACAGAACAGATGACAGAAGAAAAGAAAAAGAAAACGAAAACGAACACGAAAACAAACACGAAAACGAACACGAAAACAAAAACAGGAACAGACAGCAAAAAGGATAAAAATACGAAGACCGCCGAACGGAGACCGTCCGGAAGACAGACACAGCCCGACAAAAAGAAGGGAAGCGGGAGGGCCGCCGTGAATTCCGCCGGTCCCCGCGCCTCCGCGAAGGCTGAGAAGACGGCTTCAAGGAACCTTCTGAAAATAATACCTCTCGGAGGGATCGGAGAGGTCGGCAAGAACATGACCGCCTTCGAGTACGGCGACGACATAATCGTCATCGACTGCGGCCTCGGCTTCCCCGACGAGGAGATGTTCGGGATCGATCTCGTCATCCCCGATTTCTCATATATCGAGGAAAATCGCGACAGGCTCCGCGGGGTCCTTCTGACCCACGGACACGAAGACCATATCGGAGGCATCCCCTTCTTCCTCCGGAGCTTCAACGTTCCGGTGTACGGCACCGCGCTCACCGTCGGGATAATCCAGAACCGGCTCAGGGAGCACAAACTCCCCTTCCAGCCGAAGCTGAACACCGTCAGAGCCGGCGACCGGGTGAAGCTCGGCGTTTTCGACGCCGAATTCATACATGTCAACCACTCGATCGCCGACGCCTGCGCGATCGCGCTCTCGACTCCGGTCGGGACGGTCGTCTTTTCGGGCGACTTCAAGCTTGACGTCTCCCCCATCGACGAGGAGATGACCGATCTGACCCGCTTCGGCGAGCTCGGCCGCAAGGGAGTGAAGCTCCTGATGTGCGAATCGACGAACGCCGAACGTCCGGGATTCACCCCGTCGGAAAAGAGCGTCGGAGGGGTGCTCGAGGGGGTATTCAGCGCGAATCCCGACAAGCGGATCGTCGTCGCGACCTTCTCATCCAACGTTCACAGAGTAAAACAGGTCATAGACATATCGGTAAAACTCGGCCGGAAGGTCGCCATCACCGGAAGGAGCATGGTGTCGCTGATCGAGGCGGCGACCTCGCTGGGCTATCTGAAGTGCCCGTCCGACACGATGATCGACGTCTCCGAGATGAAGAACTACAGCCCCGGACGGCTGACTCTCATCACCACCGGCAGCCAGGGAGAGCCGATGTCGGCCCTCTACCGGATGGCGTTCGCCGACCGGTCGCAGATCACCCTCGGCCCGAGCGACGTCGTCGTCCTCTCCTCCAGCACGATACCCGGCAACGAGAAGACGATAGCGAAGATCATCAACGTGCTCACGCACAACGGCATCAAGGTGGTCGGCAGCGGAGTCCTGAGCGGGGTACACACTTCGGGGCACGCCTGCTCAGAGGAGATAAAGCTCCTCATACAGCTCTGCAGACCGGCGTATTACATGCCGATCCACGGAGAATACCGCCATCTCAACGCAAACCGCGAGATCGCCGAGTATCTCGGATATGACAGCGATCACATCATTATGGCAGATCTCGGTTCGGTCGTCGGTATCGGCAGAAAGACCGCCGGGATCACCGGGACGGTAAAGGCCGCCGGCACCCTAATCGACGGCTACGGCGTCGGCGACGTCGGAAGCACGGTGCTGCGCGACCGCAAGCACCTGTCGGAGGACGGGGTCGTCGTCGTGTTCGCGACCGCCGATTTTGACATGAAATATATCGTAAGTCCCCCCGAGATCGTCTCGAAGGGCTTCGGGTTCACCGGCGATTCGAACTCGGTGATCGCGGAGGCGGCGGCCGAGGCCCTGGCCGAGCTCGAGGACGCTCTTAACATCAGGCGCGGAAGGCCGGATCCCGAGCATGTCAGGGAACGGGTCCGCAGGGCGGTGCTTAAGGTGCTGGTGGCGCGCACCGGGAAGAACCCGGTGGTCATCCCCTTCATCACCGATCTTTGATCAAAAAACAATTTAAAGCACATATCCTGAAAGGTCAACAAAAATGGGAAAAGGCACTAGAAGCAGAATCAACCGCTCCGATGAGGTGATAAAGGCCGACGGAGCGAAGAAAAAGTCCGACAGCACAAAGAAAACGACAATCATTGTCGCTGTCCTTGTGGCGGTCTTCGTGGCGATCCTGATCGCGGCGATCGTCTTTAACAACACCGGCGTGCTGGTCCGCGCGAGAATCGTCGCGAAATCCGACAACTACAAGGTGACGGGTACGATGGCGTCCTACTTTTTCAACGCGCAGTATCAGTCCTTCCTTAATCAGCTCGGTTCATACGCAAGCTATTTCGGGCTTGATACCGGCAAACCGCTCAGGTCTCAGAAATGCACCATGTACGAAGGCGCGGATACCTGGTGGGATTATTTTATGAACGGAACGAAAGAGCAGATAAAAGAGATTCTTGCCCTCTGCGAAACCGCGAAGGCAGAGGGGATATCGCTCGACGATAAAGACAAAGAAAACATCGACGATGCCATCAAGAGCATGAACGAGACCGCTCTGTCGAACGGATATACGATCGGCGGGTTCCTTGCAGCTCTTTACGGACAGGGCGTATCTGTCAACGACGTCAGGAAATGCCTCGAGCTTGCCGAGCTCGGATCCAAGTACCTCGAGTCTCTGCGCGAAAAGATCGAGGACGGAGTCACCGACGACGATATCAACGCGTACGTCGACGAAAATCCCGGCACGTTCCTGACGGCCGACACCCTTCAGTATGCGCTGACCGCGACAAAGACGGTCGCCGGCGCCGAGGCGACCGAGGAGGAAAACCAGGCGTACGAGACCGCCAAGACCGAGAAGAAGGCTCTCGCAGAGGCTCTGAAGGCCGCCGCGACCGATGCCGACGCCTTCAAGAAGTGGGTGGGCGAACAGCTCGCCGACGAGGAGGAGATCGGGACCGATTTCGATTCTTTCTACTCTGACGAAAGCAAAGAGCTCGCCGACGCCGAAAAGCCCACCGACGAGGTCCTTGCCGACGCGAAGGCCAAGATCATAGAATACGTTGTCAAGTCGCTGAAGGGCGAAGAGGCCGCGGCTCCCGAATACGGCGATGCTGCCTACGCACACGCTTTCGAGCATGCCGCCGAAAGGCTCTACTCACAGTATGTGACGACCGGGCGTGACGGCGTGGCGAAGGACGGCGTTACATACGCCGATCCCGAGGGCGAAAGCACCTCCGATCTTGACAAATGGCTCTTCGCGAAGGACCGCAAGGCGGGAGACGTCGAGGTCATTTCGGTCGAAGGAGACACAAGCTCCACCTATACCGTCGTGTTCGTGACCGCTCCGGCAAAGAAGGACACGACCGTCACGAAGAATGTCGCTCACATCCTTATCTCCGCGACTACCGCCGGATATGACGACGACGACACCGCTCAGTCGAAGAAAGCTTCCGCCAAGGCGAAAGCCGAGGCCGATAAGCTCCTTGCCGAGTATAAAAACGGCGAGCAGACCCTCGACGCTTTCAAGAAGCTTGGAGAAGAGCACACCGAAGACGGCAACGTCGTCTACGAAAACGTCAACAAGGGAGATATGGTCACAGCCTTCAACGACTGGATCTTTGACGAGGCGCGCAAGGAAGGCGACACCGATATCGTTGAGACCGAGTACGGCTGGCATATCATGTACTTCATCGGGAACGGTGAGGAGGCCTGGAGAGCGGACGCCATTGACGGAGTCGTGAGCGACAAGCTTGAAGACTGGTACGACGAGAAGGCGGAAGCCTATCACGTGGCATTCAACGAGTCGGCGGTCGCCCGCGTCGGCTGATAAAGGTAAGAGACATGTCTGAACCCGGAGGACGGATAGCTGCCTACCGCTGCCCGTCGTGCGGCGCCGGGGTGATGAGCGCGGTCGACGTGACCGCGCTCGCCTCGGGAGCCTCGGGCGGAGGGCGGATCAGGCTTCGCTGCGGCGATCCCGAATGCCCCTCCTCCGCGATGGAGAATCCGCCCGCGATGGAGGCGGAGGGCTTTTACGGAAGCGACGGTCAGCCCAAGCTCAGGCTTTCGGTGCCCTGCATATTCTGCGGGCGCCCGCATGTCTTTACCGTCGACAAATCGGCGGCGGCCTCGCGCGACTGTCTCGTGTTCCCCTGTCCCGCGTCGGGAATCGACATCTGTTTTGTCGGACAGACCGATCATGTAAAGGCAGGGCTTGCAAAATCCGAGCTCGAGCTTCTCGATATGATCGGCGACGACGGAGATCTCGCCAATGTGGCGGGATTTTCGGTCGATTCTTCGAAGATGCTTCCAGATCCCGAGATCGAGGAGACGATAAGGCTGACGGTCAGGTTCCTCGAGGACGAGGGAAAGATCGTCTGCAAATGCCGCCCGGAGGATCTTGAAAAGATACCCGAGGGCGAGAGCAGGATCACGGTCGAGCCGGGCCCGCGCTATGTAAAGGTCGCCTGCCGCGAATGCGGCGCGGCGAAGATCATTCCCGCGGTGTCCCACTCGGCGGCCCAGGACTTCGCCGACAGCGACAGTTTGGTGCTGGAATAACCTGAATAAAGACCTGAAAAATCGCTGTCCTTCTTCACCCGCTTCGGGGCAGAGAAGGACAGCGAAAAGAAAAATCATATCATTTCCGGGGTGTAGCGCAGCTGGTAGCGCGCGTGGTTTGGGAGCATCGCACCTTCTTCGGGGGTGCGCTTTGAAAAAGCGAGAAAAACGGCGAAAAACGGAGAAAAAACGAGAAAACGCGAGTTTTGAGTTTGATCAAAAACGG
>ONVJ01000227.1 GCA_900321265.1 uncultured Eubacteriales bacterium | reverse complement strand
CTTTTTTCGTAAGGTTAGCTGCTCAAGGACAGATAGATTATACAACCATCTGTTCGGTGTTAGATAATATGGCAGAATTATATGTAGGCCAAAGTGTTTCCAACAGTAATCTGTTGTATATGTATAATTGAAAAGGGGAGATGAACAATGAAAAGGTATTTGATACTAATTGTTTCCATCGTTGCTTTGTTTGTATTGGGTTCGTGTTCTGCATTGTCCGGGTCCAGCAACACAGAAGAGAAATTTATTGAGGCACATCCCGAGGATATTATTTCTTTTGTTTCATCAAGCGATTCTGTTCTTCTGGGGAGGATTGGATATCCGTTAAGCCCGCAGGAAGTGACACGGCCGGGAATATTCAATCCGTACTGGAGAGAAGATGAGGACGTTGCAGGAAAAAAAATAATAAAATTTGACGGCGTATCATTAGTTGCCGATTATGTCTGCTCCATGAGATTAACATATAGGAAAATCTGCTATGATTATTATCAATGCGAAAAAACTGATCAAATAGAATATTATTATTGCTTTTTGCTTGACAGAGAAACCGACAGGATAATAGGATATGAAAAAACTTATATCGGAGCAGATCCCGGTTATGAAACTCCAATGTCAGACGAAGAACTGATGGCGAAGGCGGTTGAAGAACTCTCGAAGTTTACGGACGTCGACTATTATAAAGAGAAAAGAATTGAAAACAGTTCCATCGGTCCTATAGAACGAAAAAACATATGGTTTTACAATAAAGCGGGGGACGTAGAATTCGCGGATTCATCCTGGGTTAAGCTCACAAAAGGGGGTGTTGTTTTACAGGTCATGGCATTTCCGGAACCGGAAACTATAAATGCATGCAAATTAAATGAGCTGAACGTTGGAGAATTTGATGCGGCTGTTGAAGAACAATTAAAAAAGGATTACCCGGATTATCACAGAGACGATGAGACAAGGCTTCTTGACGTCAAATATACCGGGATGAAAGTTCAACATCGCTGTATTACCTCAGATGATGACGGCAAACCTGTGATCGCCTATTACGTGACTCCGCAAATGGAGTATGATCTGACCTGGAAAGATGAGGCCGCGAAAATCATGACAGACAAAGGCGAAGAGGTACATAAAGAAGGAGTATCTGAACCACCGGTTTATTTGATAGTATATATCGAGTGAAAAGCAACGTAGTAGCAGCGAATTGTGAAATGATAACACCATTATTATTGTAAATATTTGGAAAAAACTTTGAACCCACCTAAAAGCCAAAAAATCCATTCCCTACATCCCCATCGATTTCCAGGCGGAAGCATAATGCTTCCGCCTGCGTTTTGTTTTCCGGGTGTCCTTCTGTCTGTATATTGTTTGTTTCGCATTTGTGGTTCTGCGACTTTAGGCCGCCGCACCGTAATGCGGAAGCGGGCAAAGACCGCGACACTGTCATAATCATAAAAAACGGAAAGGACGGGCATAAGACTGTCCGTCCTCTCTGATGGCACTGTTGCACTGTTAACTAAAACATCTTTATGAGAACTGCCCTGAAGGCGCGTTTTGTATAAGAGAACTATCAGTCTGCGAGAGAGCCCATCGGATCCCAGGGCAGAAGCACAGTCGGCTTCTGCGTGAGGACGTCGGCGTAGGCCCCGAGATACTTTTTGTTGACGACCGCCTGATAGACAAAGGCGTCGAACCAGTCGTCGGTGGCGGTGTGGTAGCCCTTGTTTGGACCGTCGGATCCCCAGCTGTTCTCGACCTTCCAGCGGTTCGGCTTTCCGTCGCCGTCGATATTCACGCCGGTGAAGACCATCGCGTGATTCATCTTCGAGACGCCGTAGTCGAGCATCTGCTGCTTCGTCATCGAAAGATCGAGTCCTGTCAGCAGCTCGTAGTCAAAGGCACCGGGATCCCAGACTTTTCTGGTCGAATCCGAGAACTTGCCGCAGTCGGAGCCGAACCAGACCGGCTCACCGTCGAGGAGCTGCTTCTTTACCGTCTCCTTGAACTCTCCGATCTCGAGGTTGAGGTATACGATGTCGGGGGCACCCGAGATGTTTCCGAGGTAGGCGACGGTGTATGTCTTTCCGAAGGGCTTGTCGGCCGTCGGGGCGTTGATAATCGACACATAATCGTCAAGATAATCGCCTATCATCTCGTCTCTGAAGGATATCGGTGTGAAATCCTTCTCGAGATGGTATCCGCCGTCCTTGTCGGTGTATTCGAAATCGAACTTCTCGGGAGGAAGGGTGTAGCACTCGCAGAGGAAGGAGAATACCGAATCAAGCGTCTTCTGCCTTATCTCTTCGATCTTTGCCTCTCTGTCGGGATCCTCCGCGCCGACCGAGCGTATCAGGCAGGCGGCCTTTCTCAGGCAGAGGTTGAGATATTTGTTGACCTGCGAGGTCGCGGACGACTGGAAGGTCTCGGGCATCGCGTCCTTGGGGATGATGCCGTACTTGCGGACGATGTTGACGAACATGTCCCACTGACCGCCGTCGCCGACGCCGGTCGCGAGGATGTAGTCGACCGTCCTGTCGCCGTCGGGAAGGGAGGCCGTGTCGATGATCGAGTCGATGAAGTAGTTGGCTCTTTCGAATTTGTCCCAGAACGCCAGATGCGACTGGGAGAGTTCGAAGGAATCAAGGTTCTTCTTCTTCGCGATGATCTCGCGAAGCAGGTTGGTCGCCGCGAAGAGCCAGCAGCGTCCGGATGACTTCTGATTCGTCGCCGACATTGTTTTTATGTTGTTTGAGAATCTGAAGTTGACGTCGCGGGATGCGACCGGATCGAAGGAGAGGTCGGCGAGCGAGGTCCTTGAGAAGACGTTCGTCAGAGTCTTCTTTGCCGAAGACGAGCTGTATGAGTCGGTGTAGGCTCTGAGTGCTTCGCAGGTTACCGGAGTTTGTTTCATGAGGCGCTCCTTTCGGAATATGTTTAATAATTTCTTCTGATCTGTGCCGCGGCGGTGCGGTTCATCCGACGGTGAGCATCGTCGATCCCTCGCCGTGGATCGCCCAGAAGTCCTTGGCGAAGTTGTCGACTGCGTAGTTGATCGACGCCATCCCAAGGCCCGAGGTGATGATCGAGGGCTGGACGGTGATGCTGTGGCAGCCGTATACGATCGCCTCGGTCACCTCGGTGAGGTTCTTGAAGGAGGCGCCCAGCAGCTTCGCCCCGCTGCCCGACTGATCGATGAGAGTGCGGATGTCCTCGATTACCTTCTTCGGGTCGGTGCAGTTGTTCTCCATCCTGTTGTAGTAGACAGCTATGTATTTCGCCCCGGCGAGAGCCGCGAGCATGCCCTGAAACGATGAGTAGATTCCCGTAGCGGTGATATTGAAGCCTTCCGAGGCAAGTTGCTTTATCGCGGGAAGTCCCTCGGTGCTGACCGGGATCTTGATGTATACGTCGTGTCCCAGGCGTTCGGTGATGTGGCGGGCCTCCCTGACTATCTCTGATGCCGTTCCGGATACCACCTGAACGTGCAGCGACCGCTTTCCGCAGAGCTTTTTTATGATCCCGAGGTGCTCGTAGACGTCGATCTTTCCCTCTGCCTTGAGGATGGTGGGATTCGAAGTGACTCCAGAAATGGGATATGCCTCAAGCCCCGCTTTCAGTTCCTCGATGTTTGCCGTGTCGAGCATGAGTTCGAACATTAGGGTTATCCTTCTTTCAAATAACAAAATGTATAAATATTATATCATAAAACTGCCTTTCAGTCAATCTCGCGCGAAGGCAAATCGCGCAAAATGCCGAAGAATCCCGTCATGCGGATTTTTCTGTTGCAAACCCCGGGGGGAAATGGTATAATAATAGAGTAAAAACGGCACGCTGTTTTGCATTTGAAAGGATTAAGAGAGATATGAAAAAGTTTGCATTCACTCTTCTGCCTCTTGTTTTGTCCTTGCTGGTCGTCGCGACGGGCTGCGCCTCTCCCGGCAGGCAGGGAGAGCCCGCTGAAGATCCCGGAGAGGCCGCGTCGTCGGTCTCCGGTACGTCGGCGTTCCCCGACACGTCTGCGTTCCCCGGTACGCCGGCCGTCTCAGACACCGGGATTCCCGCGGACTCGACTCAGGGAGACAGCTCCTTCGATGCTTCGGCCGGTCAGGGCGCCGCGACCTCGGACGCAGTCCAAAGCGGGGTCGCCGGCAAAGTGGATTTAGGCGGAAAACGGATAGAGATTCTCGCGATGAGCGATTCCACGTATCCCGACGTCTCTGACGGCGCGATAAGCGGGGGGCTGATCGAGGACGCCGCAGCTGTCTCAAGACTGAGCGCCGAGGACGCGCTTAGAGTCGTTCTCGAGATCAAGAGAAAACCCGGAAGCGGGTCGGCTGCAACGTCCTTTGTATATGCAGCCACAACCGCTTTTGCAACGGGCGAACCAAGCGATATATACGCCGCCGGCCAGTCCGCAGCCGTTAAGCTCGTGCTGGCGGGCGTTTGTGCAGATCTGGGCGAGATTGAACCATTTGACATGTCCGCGCAGTGGTGGGCTTCTGCAATCTTCGAGGATCTGAATATCGGAGGCAGGCGATACCTTGCCACCGGGGATCTTTCCGCCGGTTTTCTCGCCTCAATGTATACCGTTTTCTGCAATCAGACCCTGCTTGCCGATCTGAGGATCGGGTCTCCTTTATCGCTCGTCGCCGGCGGCGAATGGACGCTTGACAGGATGATCGAGACGTCGGTTTCCGCAAAGACAGCGGGCGGAAGTGAGATTTGGGGCTTTACGGCGGGATCTCATGCTTATCTTGACGCCTTCATGTTTGCGTCGGATATCAGGATCCTGGAATTCGACGACCGCGGATCCCTCCTGCTCACCGACGCGTTCAACGGGGAGAAGATGAGCAATCTGGCGGAAAAGGTGTACGGATTCCTTAACGGCGGCAGCTGTCAGGTCGGATCCTCCTTGATCTTCAGCGGCGGAAGGTCTCTATTTACCGTCAGACCCTTCGGAAGGTCCTCGGATGAAGACTTTGTCAGCGAGTTCCTTCCCATGCCGAAATTCGACGTGAATCAGCAGGCTTACGTAACCCTTCTCGGTAATGATTATACACTCTACGCGATATCGGGGTCTGATTCCGGAGAATCAGTCGCGGTCCTTGAGAAGCTCGCGTCCGAGGGCAGTCAAAGAATTCTGCCGGCGGTTTTCGAGTCCGGCGTGCATTTCAAATACAGAGAAGACACCGCCGAGGCCGAGGTCATGGCCCTTGTCAGGGCATCGGTGCGCTTTGACGCCGGCATAGTCTTTGCCGACGAGTTCGTCGGCAATACCAATCTCATTTTCCGAAGCTGCGTCTCTGATACTGCAGGCTACAAGTCGGTCGCCGTAAGATTCAACGCGGTAAAAAGAGCTTTTGAAAAGTCCGTCTCCACCGTCAGCTCGAATCTTGCGGTTCTCGGGTGACGAACGACCGCAGAACCGTTCAGGAGGGTTGAAATGAAAGATCTGCCCCTGTACACAAAAGAACTGAG
>ONVJ01000065.1 GCA_900321265.1 uncultured Eubacteriales bacterium | reverse complement strand
GACGCTCCAGGCCCCCATAAAACAGTCCTCCTCTTTTTTATCTAAACCGTAGCCTCAACTCAGGCTCGAGTGATCAACACGACTGATTCCACATGCCCCGTCCGGGGGAACATATCGACGCCCTCGATCCTTTCGAGGCGGTAGCCTCCCTCGCAGAGCAGGGCGGCGTCACGGGCGCCGGTCGCGTGGTTGCAGGAGATCATGACGATCTTCTCGGGCGACATTTTTATAATGTCGGCGATGACCGACGGAGCGCAGCCCTTCCTGGGCGGGTCGATGACGACTGCCGAAGGCTTGATTCCCTCTCCCGCCAGCTTTTCCGCCGCCGCGGCCGCGTCGCCGCAGATGAATTCCGCGTTGTCTGTGCCGTTCAGGGCGGCGTTGCGCCGGGCGTCATCGACCGCCTGCGGTATTATCTCGACGCCGATGAGCCTCCCTGCCCGGCCCGCGAGCGACAGGCCCACGGTGCCGATCCCGCAGTAGAGATCGATCAGCGTCCCCGGGCATTCGCCGAGCATCTCCCCCGCGATCCCGTAGAGCAGCTCGGCTCCGTCGCGGTTCACCTGATAGAAGGAGAGCGGCGATATCTCAAAATCGAGCCCGCAGAGCCGGTCGGTTATCCTCTCAGACCCGTATAATGTCTCGTATCTGTCGCCGAGGATGACGTTTCCCGGTTTTTCGTTATAGATCACCGACACCGACGTTACCCCGGGCAGCGCCTCTTTCACGGCCGCGGCGAATCCCTCGCGGTCGGGGAGCTCCCGGCCGTTGACGATCAGCGAGACGGACGTCTGCCCCGTCGCCCTGGCGTCGCGAATGTAGAGATGCCGGATGAGCCCGCCTTTTCCGTCTTCATATGCCGAAAAACCGCGGGAATTGCAGAAATCCTCCGCGGCGGCGATGATCTTCCTGTGAAATCCGGGGACGAGCAGGCAGTCGGTACAGGCGACGACGCGGTGCGACCGGGGAGCGTAAAGGCCGAAGCGGAGCCTGCCCTCCCTGTCGGTCCCGGCCGGGTACTCGGCCTTGTTGCGGTAGCGGTCGGGGAAAGAGGGGGCGCGCACATTCACCTTCCCGATATCGAATCCGCCGATGCGTCGGAAGCTCTCAGCGATCCAGCGCCCCTTTATCTCAAGCTCGTAATCATACCCGATATGTCGCAGCGCGCATCCGCCGCATCTTCCGAAAGCACCGCAGCCCGGATCGGTCCGGTGGGGCGACGGCTCGGTTATGCTGTCGGCCTTCGCGTATCCGTACGACCTCCCCGCCTTGAGAACGGTACACTCGGCGGTGTCGCCGGGAGCCGTCCCGGGCACGAAAAGGACGTAGCCGTCCTCCGCCCTGCCGACTCCCGAGCCCTCTGGCGTGATGTCTTCGATCTTAAGAATTATCTTCTCGTTTTTTGAGTGCATGAGTAAAAAACCTCTCCGCGGGATCCCCGCGCCGGGTCAGACCATCTCCTCCGGCCTGAAGGCGGCGTCGAACTCTTCTCCGGTAAGATATCCGAGCTTCAGGCAGGCCTCCTTCAGCGAGATGTTCTCTTTGTGGGCCAGCTTTGCCGTCTCGGCGGCCTTTGAGTAGCCGATGACGGGAGACAGCGCGGTCACCAGCATCAGCGACCTGCCGAGGTTCTCCCTCATCTTCTCCCTGTTAGCGACGATCCCCGCGACGCACTTCTCCGCGAAGGAGAGGACACATTCGGAGACCAGCCTTGCCGACTGAAGAAAATCGCTGATCATGACCGGCGCGAAGACGTTCAGCTCGAAGTTGCCCTGGGAGGCGGCGATGCCTATCGACGCGTCGTTCCCCATGACCTTCACCGCGACCATCGTCACCGCCTCGCACTGAGTCGGATTGACCTTCCCGGGCATGATCGACGAGCCCGGCTCGTTTGCAGGGATCGTTATCTCGCCGAGTCCGAGCCTCGGCCCCGACGCAAGCCAGCGGATGTCGTTCGCGATCTTCATGAGATCGCAGGCGACCGCCTTGAGACAGCCGTGCGCGGTCACGATCGCCGATCTCGACGTCAGCGCAGTGAATTTGTTCTCAGCCGGCCTGAATTCGACGCCGGGACAGACCGGATCGGAACCCTCCCCGCCCGAGAGTATCGAGCAGACCAGCCTGTCAAAGCCTTCGGGCGCGTTGAGTCCGGTCCCGACGGCGGTCCCTCCGACCGCGAGCTCGGCCAGTCCCTCAAGCGAGCCCTCAAGGAGCTTTATTCCCTTCTCGACCGATCCCCTCCAGCCGGATATCTCCTGCGGAAAGCTGACCGGAGTCGCGTCCTGCAGATGCGTCCGGCCGCATTTTATCACGCCGTCATTCTCCTTTTCGAGCCTGCGGAAGATCGCGCAGAGCTTCTCAAGCGCCGGAATGACGTCCAGCTTCACCGCTCTCGCGGCCGCGACGTACATCGCCGACGGGAAGATGTCGTTTGACGACTGGGACATGTTGACGTCGTCGTTCGGATGGAGCAGGTTCTTCCCTGCGATCTCGTTCCCGCGGCAGGCGATGACCTCGTTGACGTTCATGTTCGTCTGGGTCCCCGAGCCGGTCTGGAAGACGACGAGCGGGAAGTTCCCGTCCAGCTTTCCGCCGAGGATCTCCGCGGCGGCGGCTGTCACGGCGGCGAGCTTTTCCTCGGTCATCCTGTCGGGCAGCAGCGCGCGGTTCGCCTTCGCGCAGGCGGCCTTCAGCGCGGCGAGAGCGAAGATCACCCCGTCGGGCATCGTCTCGTGACCCGCCCCGATCCTGAAGTTTTCAAGCGAGCGCTGGGTCTGCGCGCCCCAGTATCTGTCGGCGGGGACCTTTATCTCCCCCATCGAATCTCTCTCGGTGCGGTATTCCATCGGATGCTGATCCTTTCTTTTCGGTCAGTCTTTGTTCGCGCCGGCAAAATCGGCGTATACGGCGTCCTGCAGTCTGAAGAAGGTATCGGGATCCTTCATTCCCCTGTCCGCGAGGTTGACCTTCCCGACCCGCCCGCAGGGAGAGAGCGAGCTCGTCAGGAATATCTCGTCGGCCGACAGCATCTCGTCCATGGTGAAGGGCCTGATCTCCACCGGGATCCCTATCTCGCGGCAGATCTCGATCATCCTGCCGCGGGAGATCCCGGGAAGGATGAGGTTGTCCGCCGGAGGCGTGACGACCTTTCCGCCTGTGATTATCTGCACGTTCGAGTGCGCAGCCTCGGTCACCCGGTCGCCGCGGTGGAATATCGCGGTGTCGCAGCCGGCGTCCTTCGCGAACTGCTCGGCCATGCAGTTGGGGATGAGGTTGAGTGTCTTTATGTTGCAGAGGTAGTATCTGTTGTCGTCGGTCGTGATAACCGAGGCGAAGCCCTCCTTCGGGGCGACCTTCTTCGGCGTTACGGTGAGCCATAGGTTTGCCTTCGCCCCTTTCGGGAAGGCGTGAGCGCGGGGGGCGGTGCCCCTCGTCACCTGCATGTAGACGAGAAGATCGTCGTCGTCCGCCATGCCGATCAGCTCGAAGATCAGTTTTTTGAGCTCATCCCTGTCAAGAGGCATGTCGATCCTGATGAGCGCTGCCGAGGTGAAGAATCTGTCGATGTGACGGTCAAAGAGGTAGGGCACCCGGCCCGGCGCCAGCGCGACGTCGTAGACGCCGTCGCCGAACCAGCACACCCTGTCGTTCATCGGGACCGTCATCTCACCGAGAGGGCCCGTCTTTCCGTTG
>ONVJ01000017.1 GCA_900321265.1 uncultured Eubacteriales bacterium | reverse complement strand
GGGGTCTGAGAGATCGAGGTATCCGTTAGACCGGTCTCCGTCTTTATGGACGGTGAACCTGTCTCTGAAGTCCTCGTAGAGCTTCGAGCGGCTGCCTATCCGCTCGACCTCCATCCACATCCCCAGCTTCAGGCCCTTCGATCTCGCGTAATCAAGGACCTCACGGATACCGTTAGGGTATCTGTCGGGGGCGTAGTTCCAGTCGCCGGCGCAGCTCCACCAGAGTTTGCCCGCGGTGCCCTCGGAGGGCGATACGTACCAGCCGGCGTCGATTATGAAGACCTCGGCTCCGGCTGCCGCCATCTGATCGATGAACTGCTTCGTCGTGTCGAGGAGCATGTCGTGCTCGGGTCCCATGCCGGCTCCGATGACGCATTCCGGCGCGGCCTCGGGGAGGGTGAGGACCGACGAGCGCAGGTGCGCGAACATCGCGTTGACGGCGTCGTCGAGGTCGCCCTGGACCATCCCGATATGGACCGCCGGCGACTTCAGCGTCTCTCCCGGGCCGATCACGAAGAGCGGCCGGAAGGAATCGATATCGGCGGAGAAGGAAAGAGTCGTCTGGCGGCTCCAGGGGTGCGCCTTGTAGTCGAAGGAGAAGAGATAGCCTCCCGAATATGCCAGCTGTGCCGTCATTACCGTCCCGCGCAGCCGGTTCTTCAGGTAGAAGACGGGTGCCCGGCAGCGTCCGCGCGAATACCTGCCTCCGAAGGAGGTGCGGTCGGGCCGGAGCTTATGCCAGGAGAAATCCCCCTCGGTATTGCCCGAATCGCTGTCGAAATATCCGAGCTCGTAGATACCGTCGACCGGTGTGCCCGGCGCGAATCTTCCGAGATCTGTCTGCTCGACGGCTCCGCTCAGCGGGGCCAGACGGCTGACCGCCGCGGGTCTCTCGCCGAGGTTTACGATCTCGACATACCTTTCGAAGCAGGGAGTGCCGTCGATTATGGTGTGGACCGCGACCGCGATGCCGTTCCTTTCGTTCTTCAGCCTGAGGACGGCGTGGACGCGGCCGTCTTCATCGAAGGAATCGAAGGAGACGAAGGTCATCTCCTGATTGCAGGCGCAGCCGTTGACGTCGAGCATGAAGGCTTCGGCGTCGGCGCAGGCGTTCTGCGGCATGCGGGTGACGTTGCTCCCCAGGACGTTCATCGGGTATCCCGCGGCGTTCCAGCCGGATACCGTCAGCCGTCCGTGAGAGAATATCTCCTCGTAAACGGTGAGTCCCGAGCGGTAGCAGAAGACGGGCTCCTCCCCGGGTATGTAATATACGTTCTTGAAATGATCTTCTCCGGATATGACAGGTCTCATGTCGTCTCCCCCGGTTCTCTGCGGTGAAGGGCCTTCGATCCCTGGACGGCGGTCGACGGCTGGATTATGTTCTCTGCGACCGCCTTTATGATCTTTGCCCTCAGCATGTTTTCTGTGTCACGGGCCTCCTCCGATGCCGCGAGGTTGAGCTGCTCTTCGGGGTCGTTCTTTCTGTCGAAGAGGAGGTAGATCTCGCCGTGTGTGTTCACGGCGGCCTTCCAGTCCTCGTCCATATACATTATCTCGCCCATCAGCTCGCTCAGGACGTAATCGCGGGGCTTTTCGCAGGTCCCTTCGATCACGCCGCGGAGCGAAAGTCCGCACTGGGGATAATCGACGGTGCCGCCGCAGAGATCGACGAGCGTCGGGCCGACGTCGATCAGACTTACGAGGGCGTCGGTCACGAATCCGCCCTTCGCGGCGGTCTCGGGAGTGCGTATGATGAGCGGTATGTTGAGGGCGCCGTCGAGGAAGGTACGTTTGTTGACGAACTCCTGGTCGCCGTTCATCTCGCCGTGGTCGGCGGTGAAGAGGATGATGGTGTTATCCCATTCGCCGCGCGCCCTGATAACGTCGAAGATCCTGCCGATCTGGTCGTCGATCAGAGTGCAGTTGCCGCTGTAGTCGGCGCGGATCTCGGCGGCGACCTCGGGTGTGCAGTGGATCTTCTTTACCGACATGCGGACGTCGGTCTCGCCGCGGGGACGGTCGGGGTTCGCGTTCTTCATCCGCGGCCTGGGCCGGGGCATGTCCTCTTTTCTGTACATGCTTGAGTAGGGCTCGGGCACGTCCCAGGGCTCGTGCGGGCCGCCGAAGCTCACGTGGCAGAACCAGGGCCGGTCTCCGGTATAGTTTTGCAGATATTCGACTCCCCTGTCGCCGACGTAGACGTCGTAGTATTCCTCAAGGGGAAGGGGAGAGGGTTTTGCGAAGGGCGTTTTGCCGCGCTCGGCGACGTCGGCGGCGAAGGCGTCGAAGAGGCCGAGCTCCTTCCACCTCTCGGTCATGTGCGTCCTGGATTTGCAGGAGGCGTGCGGGCCTGTTATCTCGTCGTAGGCGTCAAATCCGTAGGCCTCGAGCATCGGCTTGCGTGAGATTATGTCCCCGCTTCCGCCGTGCAGGTGGGTCTTTCCGAACATCGACGTCGAGTATCCGAGCCCGCGGAACTTCTTCGACCAGATGTTCGCGTCCTCGGACAGTATGAATTTCGTGTTGTCCCAGGCGCCGGTCGTGTGCGCGTACTTCCCCGAGAAGAGCCCGACTCTCGCCGGGACGCAGAGGGGCGCGCAGGTCGAGCAGCGGGTGAAGACGACGCCCTCGCGGGCGATCAGGTCGAGGTTCGGCGTCCTCGCCGGTCCTCCGACGCAGCTCATCCAGTCTCCCCGGAACTGGTCGGTCATAAGGAACAGCACGTTCGGCTGCCGTTTTCTTTCCTCCATGATTGTCTGCGCGTGTCACGGAAGAGGTGACACGTTTTCCTTTCGATGTT
>ONVJ01000066.1 GCA_900321265.1 uncultured Eubacteriales bacterium | reverse complement strand
TCGGTCTCTCCGTTCTCAAGCCTGCCGAACTCTCCCGCGGGGATGACGTAGGTCAGGACTATCGACAGGATGAGCAGGACCGCGAGCAGTATCACGACTCTGACAAAGGTATCTGAGGATATGTTTATCAGAGTGTCTTTTTTATTCCTGCGAGTCTTCGCTGCCTCTTCCATCGCGTTCCTCCCTGACAAGATCTGCGAACAGCCCCCATCTCACCGTCTGGAGGCGGTTTTCGACGGGATAGAAATAATAGAGATCGTCATCGTTGTAGAGCTCGAACTCCTCTCCGCAGGAGAAGGCGAGGGCCTCGGTCTGCTCGAGAGGTATGGTGAAGGGCTCTCCGCCGTCGGGCTCGTAGACGAACTTTTCGCGGTCCATACGGCAGACGCCGGTCTCTTTTCTCATTTTGCCGTCGGGCAGGAAGATCTTCGTGGCGACTCTCGTTTCGAGTACCGTCGAGGCGAGCTCGCGCCGTTCGATCTCCTTCGCGGCCGCGTAGCAGTCGGCGACCGTCCTGCCGTCCTCGAGCCTGTAGTATCCGTCAAAGACGTGCGAGCTTCCGCAGGCCGAGCAGGATATTGTCATACCTTTACCCGTGAGGGAATAGAGTGCGCCGCAGTCGGGGCAGCGGAAGAGGACCTTTTCGATCCCCCGGGCGAGGTCCTTCCGGCGGTAGGGCTTCGGAGGAAGATCGCCGCCGGTCGACGAGATCGACTCCTTTATCGCGGCCTCGACTTCCTCGGGCGACATCGAGGCAAGCTCGTCCGCCTTGATCACCCTCTTTACCGATACGGTTATGTCGGAGCGGAAAAAGCGGTCGCGCCATTTCGGCTTCGAAGTATACGCTCCCGAGATATTGACGAGCACGAGATCCTTACCTATCTTGCGGAAGAATCCGCCCGTCCCTGCGGGGAAGGGATAGGTCGTTCCGTCGATCGACATCCTGCCCTCGGGGAAGACGTTGACAGACCAGCCCTTCCGGAGGGCCTTCATGATGCCGGCGACCGATTTTATGTCGGGCGAAAAGAGCTTTTTCGGGATGATCCCGCACTTCGGCGCCAGCTTCCGGAGGAAGGGACGCCGCGTGTAAAACTCGTTGACGACGATCATCGGTCTGCGTTTGAAGGGGAGCCTGTCGACATAGTAGAAGTCCCAGAAGGAGGGATGGTTCGACATCAGGACGTAGGGCTCCTCGGCCTTTTCGAGGTCGCCGGGCTCGAGCGTCAGCTTCTGGCGGTGTCTTCTGAGTATGTGCGCGATCCCGAGCAGCGCCGAGTGCACCATCGAGTCGGGAGTCCCGTTATTGTGCTTGAAGAGCACCTTCTCAAGGAAGATCCAGATCAGCGCGAAGAGGGCGGCCGCGCAGAGGAGGATGATGAGGATCAGAAGACCGATCGGTATCTGATTCATTATGAAGAGTCTTGCAGCGTTTCCCATGAGAATCGACGTAAGGATCGAGGGGATGACTCCGGTGGCGACCGTCAGGATGTATTTGCCGTAGGGGAGCTTTGAGTAGCTACCGCGGTAGCAGATGGCGCCGAAGGGTATTATGGGCATGAAGAAGAGAAAATACATCAGCGTCATCATGCTCTTGTCGGTGTTCAGCGCGCCCTGCGAGAGTCTCTCGATCTTACCCTTTCTTTTTTCGTATGATGAGGAGGAGTATCTGAGCGCCCGGACGAGGACGAAGATGATCGTCGCCCCGAGGCAGACGCCGGCGTCGCAGAGGAGGACGGCGAGCGGGAGGGGATAGGTGAGTCCGGCGGAGATCTGGATGAATTCCGCCGATACGAAGATGATGACCATCTGGAGAGCCTCGATCAGGGCTATCGACAGCGCGCCGAAGATCCCGTGGGCCCTGAGGAGTTCTTTTGCGGTGTCGAAATCGCGGTCGAACTGGGCTCTGACGAGAGGGACGGCTATCTCCCTGAGGAAGAAGGCGAACAGAACTATGATGATGATGAGCGACGTGATGACGATCGCCCGTTCGAGTTTTTTGTTCATAAAGTCAGTCTTTCCCTGCGGCCGGTCAGGCCGGCATTCAAAATATACTTTATTATACTAAAAAAACATACAAAAATCAATAGGCAACCGAAACGGAGGCTTTTCACGGCGATCCTGTTGACTTTTGAGTTCTCCCGGGTTATAATACTGACGTCGGCGTGTTCACGAAGAAAGCGCCTGGCCGGGAAAGGATGAGATATGAAAATGAAACGATACTCACTTGAAAGCGCACGCGAAGAGCTCGCGGCGCTGCAGAGAAGGATGGCGGCGTTCGATCACGCGACCGGACTCATTTATTTTGACGGCGCCACGGCAGCCCCGAAGGAGACGGCCGCGAACCGGGGAGCGACTCTCGCCGTCCTGTCGGAGGAGCGTTACCTCATGGCGTCGTCGTCAGGTACCGCGGAGCTGCTCGGGTATCTCGAAGGACGCGCAGGGGAACTGTCGCCGAAGGAAAGGCGGCAGGTCGCGCTGATGCTGAAGGATATCAGGCGGCTGGAAAAGATACCTGTCGGGGAATACGTCGAGGCCGAAAAGCTCGGAGTCGAGTCGGAGGCGGCGTGGCACCAGGCAAAGCAGGATTCGGATTTTGAGTCTTTCCGGCCTTTTCTTCAGCGGATGTTCGATACGAAAAAGCGGTTTGCGATATACGCCGATCCGGGGTCGGATCCGTATGACAGCTGCCTCGGATATTACGAGGAGGGGCTGACGAAAAAAACTCTCGACACATTTTTCGAGGCGCTGAGAAAGGAGATCGTCCCGCTGCTCGCAGAAGTATCTGCCGCGCCGCAGATAGACGATTCCTTCAGATACGGCGATTTCCCCGAGGACGCGCAGGAAAAGCTGGCATATTAT
>ONVJ01000123.1 GCA_900321265.1 uncultured Eubacteriales bacterium | reverse complement strand
CCTCAATAACTCTTTTCGCTGTTTCGGAGGCTTCTTCCGGGGTGATTATGTCGCAGTTCATTCCGGCGGCCATCTCAGGAAACATCTCAATATTCCTGTAATATTCTTCGACCGCCCCTGTCTTCGCCGAGATTCTGAAGGCCCCGGGGTATGCAGTGCCGCTGTAACGGTCGGTATTCTTTACATAATACTGGTCGTAATAACCGTTGTATGTGTAGCTTGTGACTTCGATCTTCTCGCCGAGGAGATCGACCGTCATTTTCTTCCCTTCCGGCAGCGATTCTTCATTCCTCTTTGCCTCTCCGGTCCGGCGGCGAAGCTTGTCGCTGAATTTCGAGATATCCGACCATCCGGAAAGATCGATCGGATATTCCCCCATGACTTCCGGCTTTACGTAATACAGAGTGTATCTGTCGCTGCGGAAGAGCGCCGGGATAAGAATGGCTGCGGCGATGACTGCGGCCGCCGCCGCGGCGGCGACAGCGATCCTTTTCACGGTCCTTCGCCGGGGCTTCCGGCAGCTGTCTGCGGCCTCTACGAGACCGTCTTCGATCTCACCTACCGCGAGAGCGATGTCAAATCCGGTCATGTTCATATCTCCACGCCTTCCTTTCGCAGATAATCCCTGAGTCTGTCCCTTGTCCGCTTGAGCGAAACGGTGACCTTGCTTTTTGTGAAGCCGTATCTTGCGCTGATCTCCGACACCGGGTCAAAATACCAGTATCTGCGGATGAAGATGTTCCTGTCATCCTCTCTCTGCGACCTGAGAAATGCCGACAGCAGCTCCGACAGCCCGGCGCCGCCCTCCCCTGCAGAGTCGCCGCTGGATATTTCCCCAAGCTCTTCAAGGGCGACGATCGCCTCGGGCGGCACCCGTTTCTTTGCCGTCCGCTCCCTGAGCCGGCTTATCGCCAGCCTTCTTGAGATCTTTCCCAGATATGTCCGGAGATTCCCGGGGCTGCCCGGAGGGATACTGTTCCAGGCGGCAAGAAGGGCGTCGCTCAGACACTCCTCCGCGTCGCAGGGATCCCCCAGAATATTGCCGGCGACAGAGAGACAGTAGCCGCCGTATTTGCTTTTGGCCTCGCTGATGGCTCTTTCGTCCCTGTTATTGAACAGGCCGACGATCTCGCTGTCCTGCATGCGTCCGCTCCTTTCAGAATAGATCCGCCTTCACTTATATACTCGCAAAAACCGGGCGGCTGATTACATCCGGGCTGATTTTTTTCAGATCCGACGCAAAGACAGCCTGTCCGGTTGTTGACAAAAAGGTTTTCTTAAAGTATAATTGATTAAAGTATTATAACGGTCAGTCGGGTATCGGCTGCGGCGTGACAGTCGGGCCGGCGATGACAAGCCGGTCGTGATCCTCCCCGACGTCGACGAAGACGACGCGGTCGATGCAGCAGCTGCGCGGATGGACCGTCGATCCGTCGAGATGGCGGTGGTAGGCGAGCATCAGGTGTCCGCCGGGCGTATAGAAGAACCCGTGATGTCCCGGGCCGAAGACGCCCGAATCGTCGGTCTTCTCGAGTATCGGATTCTCTTTGGCCTTTACGAAAGGACCGAATGGACTGTCTGACACGGCGTAACCGATCGCGTAGTATTTGCTGGTATAGCCGTTGCCCGAATAGGTGAGATAGTATTTCCCCTTGTGCTTCAGGACCGCCGGACCCTCTGTGACCGAGCCCTCTCTCGTCTCCCAGCTGCCGCCGTCGGGCGACAGCACACGTCTCTCGGAGCTCGTCTTCAGCGTTTCAAGGTCGATCTCGCTGCAGTAGATGCCGTAGTCGACGCCTCCGAAGCCGACATAGTAGATGTAGCTCTTTCCGTCGTCGTCGGTGAAGAGAGTGGCGTCGATCGCCTTGTGCCCCTCGATCAGATAGGCGTTCTTCTCCGACCTGAAAGGTCCCTCGGGACTGTCGGCGAAGGCCGCGCCGACGTGTTCGTCGACGGTATAGAGCATGAGAAAGCGCTCCTTCCCCTCCCTTGTGACCGCGTAGACCTCGGGCGCCCAGAAGCCCGCCGTGGCGGTCGGGCTGCCGTATACGTCTGCGTCGCGCAGGCAGAAGCCGAGGTCGGTCCAGTTGGCCAGATCCTCGGATACCTTTACCTTGTATCCCTCGCCGGCGGCGTT
>ONVJ01000057.1 GCA_900321265.1 uncultured Eubacteriales bacterium | reverse complement strand
TCGGCCTTGCTTTCGGCTTCGGCTACAGTCTCCTCAGCCTGCTTTTCGGCCTCGGCTGCCGCTGATTCAGCGTCGCTTTGAAGTTCGGCTGCCTTTTTTTCAGCCTCTTCGACTACCTTTTTCGCTTCGTCCTCGGCGGCCGAATTCACGGCTTCGGCTGCCGCGACAGCTGCCGCCGCGGCGGCAGCAGCTTCGGCCGAGGCAGCGTCGGCGTCGACTTTCAGCTCTTCTGCCTCTTCCTTCAGTTCTTCGGTCTTGCTTTCGGCTTCGGCTACAGTTTCCTCAGCCTTTTTCTCTGCTTCGGCTACAGTCTCCTCAGCCTGCTTTTCAGCATCGGCTGCCTTTTTTTCAGCCTCTTCGACTACCTTTTTCGCTTCGTCTTCGGCGGCAGTCTTCACGGCTTCGGCTGTCGCGACAGCTGCCGCCGCTGCGGCTGCGGCCGGTGCCGACTCCGCTTCAGCTTTTATCTTTTCTGCGTCAGCGACCGCAGCGGCTGCAGGAAGCGCCACCTTTGCGCCGCAGGAAGCGCAGAATTTTGCCCCTTCTCTCAGGGGGCTGCCGCAGAACATACAGAATTTTGCCATATCGATACCTTTTCCTTTCAGTAAAAAACATTTTGTCTGACTGGATATTATTATACAATAAGCGGAGAGATTTTTCAAGAAGAATAATAAAAAGTCAGGCTTTGCGCGCAAAATGAACACACACCGGTCAGGCGCACATGCGATCGGTGCAGAAAAAACGCCCAACGGGACTCTGAACCCGGCGCAGCGTGATCTCACCTGACGGCGCCCGCGGAGCGGTGCGCGCCGTAAGGGACTCTGAACCTTCGCACGTGTTCTCACCTGACGGCGCCCGCGGAGCGGTGCGCGCCGTAAGGGACTCTGAACCCGGCGCAGCGCTTTTCTGCTCGGCGTTCATTTGTAGTTGCGCTGCGCATGAGATTTCGCCTGACGGCGAAATCTCGCGGGGGTTCTTTTCGAGTACGGTACAACACGACAACGGGGGATGTGCTATGCACATCCCCCGTTGTCGTGGCGCGCCGTAAGGGACTCGAACCCCCGGCCTTTTGGTTCGTAGCCAAACACTCTATCCGGCTGAGCTAACGGCGCATATAACAAGGCTTTTCTTTCAAAGCCTTGCATATTATACTCCTTCCTCGAGTATTTGTCAAGAGTTTTTTTAAAAAAGCCCTTCCCTGCCTTCAGGAGCAGGATCATTCGGCGGACAGATTGCGGTAGACGGCAAATCTGACCTTGTACCCCCCGGTCTCGACCGCCGGCGACTCGGATTCCAGCATCCATCCGTCGATCCGGTGAAAATCCGGGATAAAGACGTCCGCGCCTTCGGTCATCGCGTCGATCCAGGTGACGTAGGCTCTTCTGCACTTCGGATAAAGCAGATTGTATAGCGACGCTCCCCCGATCAGCATGACGTCGTCGGCGGGATATCCCGCGACCGCGGCGTCGAGCTCGTCCAGGGTGTGGACGTTGACGCAGCCTTCGGCCTCAAAGCTTCTGTCCGCAGAAAGGACGATATTCACCCTTCCCTTCAGCGGTCTCGGACCGGGGAGGGAGAGAAAGGTGTTCTGCCCCATGACGACCGTCTTTCCTTTCGTCATCATGCGGAAATACTTCATATCCTCGGGAAGGCTGTAGAGCAGACCTCCCTTTTTCCCTATCGCACAGTTTCTGTCGGCGGCAACGATAAGATCCATGAGAAACCTCCGAACAGATCAGACCGCCACCGGGATCCTGAAGCCGGTCGGATTCGCCTGATAGTCCTCGACGATGAAATCCTCGACTTTGAAGTCGTAGAAATCTTTGATCTCGGGATTCAGTCTTACCTTAGGCGCGGGATACTGCGGCCTTGTGAGCATCTCCTCGACGAGCGGGATGTGCCGGTCGTAGATGTGACAGTCGGCGATCACGTGCACGAACTCCCCGGGGATCAGCCCCGACACCTGGGCGAACATGCAGAGCAGCGCCGAATACTGAACGACGTTCCAGTTGTTGGCCGTCAGCATGTCCTGCGAGCGCTGGTTGAGAATGCCGTTGAGATATTTTCCGGTGACATTGAAGGTCATCGAATAGGCGCAGGGGTAGAGGTTCATCTCATGAAGATCTGCGTGGTTGTAGATATTCGTCATTATCCTTCTCGAACCCGGGTTGTGCTTCAGGTCATAGAGGACGCGGTCGACCTGGTCGAACTCGCCCTCGGGATAGATATGCTTTACTCCCAGCTGATATCCGTAGGCCTTTCCGATCGTACCGTCCTCACCCGCCCAGGAATCCCAGATGTGCGAATGCAGATCGGCGATCCGGTTCGACTTCTTCTGCCAGATCCAGAGTATCTCGTCGATGCAGTTCTTTATTCCTGTCTTCCGCAGCGTCATCAGCGGGAATTCCTCCCTCAGGTCGTAGCGGTTGACGACGCAGAATTTCTTTACCGTGTGGGCCGGCGTACCGTCGTCCCAGCGCGGACGGACCTCGAGACCGGCGTCCGAAAAGCCGTGGTCCAGGATGTCGCGGCATGTTTCGATATATATCTCGTCTGCTCTGCTCATATCTCTCCTCCGGGGTGTATCAGAATTCGTAATCGACGGTCGCTCTCGCCGTCCTGACCTTTTTGACGTATCGCGAGATAGCGGCGTGATCGGGGTGGACGCGGTAGTTCGCTAGGCACTGCTCCGAATCGAACTCGGTTATGAGGGCCATGTCGTATGACATGTCGGTCCCTCCGGTGTCCTTCCCGATCTCCATCGATCTCAGTCCTTCTATCTTTCCGCTCTCATAAAGCGACTTCAGCATCGAGGCGACGAGATCGAGATTCTCGTCTCTCGTTCTGCCCTCGGCGAAATCGGCAAATTTCCACATCACAATATGTCTGAGCATCCGTTTTACCTTTCCTTTTTCAGATTTGCTCCGGGTCCGCGGACCTCAGACCTCCTCGACGTTCCTCACGCCTTCGGTCTCGGATATCCTGAAGAGTATGTCTTCGTGCTTCAGCTTCTTTTTCAGCTTGACGGTAAAGAGGGCGCCGGGCAGCGAGCCGACGCTCTGGCCGCTGCGGGAGAACTCGACGTCGGTCACCTTCATGCCGTCCTTCGTCAGATCCGAAATGATCCTCGAGAGGACTCCGACGTCGTTCATCTCGACATGGACGGTCATCTGGCGGCCGTTGGCGACGACGTAATACTCGAATTTCGAGAGCAGGAGCTCTGCCCCGAGGACGAGGACGACGGCCATGACAGCGGCGGGATAGTATCCGGCTCCGATGGCGAGCCCGATTATCGCCGAAGTCCAGAGGCCGGCGGCGGTTGTGAGTCCCTTGACCTGCTTTCTGGAGGTGACTATTATCGCGCCGGCTCCGATGAAGGACATGCCGGCGATGACCTGCGCGCCGAGCCTGGCGGGATCTGTCGGAAGTCCTCTCTCGATCACGGCGTACTGACTGACAAGCGTCGTCAGAGAGGCACCGAGACAGATGAGTGTGTGCGTGCGGAAGCCCGCGGCGCGGCGCTTGGTCTCCCTCTCAAGGCCGATCACTCCGCCGCAGATCACGGCGAGGATCAGTCTTGTCAGTATCCCGGGGATCCCGACTCCGCATATGATATCGTAAAACTCAGAAAATGTCATCACGAATCCCTCCCCTCAGACTTCCTCGACGGAAATGACTCCGTCGATCGCAGCAAGCGCCATGATAACGTCGCTGTGAGGGCTACGCTCGGGCAGTCCCGATTCGATGAAGAGCGCCGGCGGCTGCGATGCGAGCTCGCGGATATTGGTGATCTCGACGTCGTAGACCGTGATCTTCAGCGATTCGAGTCTGTCTGTGACTTCCTTGATATCGTCGGAGCTCTGAACGATGATATAAATGTTCATGTTCTTCGACCGCTCGGTGAACTTCTTTTCGACGTTGTTGAAGCCGGTGATCGTCAGATAGATAAAAACGAAGGCGATGGTGGCGCACTCGAAATATCCCGCGCCGATCGCGAGTCCCATGCATGCCGACGCCCAGAGGCCGGCGGCAGTCGTAAGCCCTACGACCTGATGGCGCCCGGTGATGATTATGGTACCCGCGCCGAGGAAGCCTATCCCGTTGATCACCTGCGCTCCCAGCCTCGAGATGTCAAGCTTGTCGTATCCCGCGGGAAAGAGCTTTGCGAAAAGATCGAAGAGAAAGATGTTGGTGCAGAAGGCGAGCGTCACCCCGACGCAGACGAGAATATGTGTCCTGAAGCCTGCCGGGCGGCGCTTCCTGCGGCGTTCCAGCCCGATAAGCCCGCCGAACAGGACCGCCAGCAGAAGCTTGAAGGCTACCGCCCATGCGTTCGAACCGCGCAGCGGATCAAGCAGGGGCAAAAGACCGTTGACCATTCGAGAAGTCCCTTTCTTCATCCGAATAATGTCTTACACGGCTCGCGCCCCTCTACGCCTTACAGGCGGACGGCGCGGACCGTTTTTTAATTATACCATATTAAAAAATTTTATTCAACATTTTTTATTGTAAATTAGCTTAAGATGTGTTAAAATAATATGTAAGACAAGATTATCAGGCAATTCCACTGTTATATCCGCAAGAGCCGTCAGGGAGGAAAAATGACCGGGGCGTTTGCCGCTCATGGCTTCTCTGCCCGGGGGACGGAAACGGGACAGCATCAGATCGGGGGATCCTTCATTCACAGCAGCCTTCCCTTCCGGCGAACAGGAGGGCGGGATCGCGGCAGAGTTTTTTCTCCGACCGGAAAGCAAGGCTTCGATATGAAAAAACACATCATCGGAAATATAATACTTCCGCTGGCACTTGCCGCGGTTCTGGCGTGCGGCTTCTTCTTCATTTCAGGGGGAAGTCTCGGGACTGCCGTCGTAGGCATCAAGTCATTTCTCGGCATCCGGAGCCCGGGAGGGACCACCTCCGCCATGCCCGGAGGCGAACCTTCATCCGGAGAAGTCCGCGTCCTTCTGGCGGCGCCTGAGGGGCTCACCGTCCTTTCCCCGAATCCCGTATCCGCGGCACAGGGATCGCCTGTCAGCTTCGATATAAGCGTCAGGGACGGTTATGTGGTTGAAGCTCTCCCCGAAGGATGGACCATGGAGGACGGAAAGGTATCGACACCTGCAGCGTATTTCTCCTCCACAGCAGT
>ONVJ01000067.1 GCA_900321265.1 uncultured Eubacteriales bacterium | reverse complement strand
GCTCCTCCGAGCGGGCAGAGAGCGGCTTCGCCGGTGTTGAGTTCCTTGAGGATGGCGACCGAATCGGTGTGGTATTTGCCGTCGCGGCCGATGACCTGTCCCTCGGGGGTGGGCTTGCCGATCCTGGCGTAGTATTCGATCTTGCCGCGCTGGACGATCGAGGTCGCGCAGTCAAGGACGAAATCGTAGGCTTCGTCGGTCGGGAGACCGAAGGTGAGCGGGTTGGTGCCCATCATGTTCTCGACGCCGAAGGTGGGAGCGATCGACGGTCTGGCGTTGGTGCCGGTGATGCCGATGCAGCCCTTTCTCGTCGCCATGGTGGCGTAGTAGCCGGCGATGCCGTAGTGGCAGGAATTCTGAACGGCGACGCCGCCCATTCCGTACTTCTTCGCCTTCTCGATCGCCATCGACATTGCCTTGTGTCCGACGACCTGTCCCATTCCGTCGCCGCCGTCGAGAACGGCGGTGCATTCGGTCTCTTTGAGGACGGTGATGTTGGTCACCGGGTTCTGGATACCGGCTTTGATCCTGTCGAGATAGATGGGTTTGAAGCGGTTGACGCCGTGAGACTCGATGCCTCTCTTGTCCGATTCGAGAAGAACGTCGGCGCAGATGATCGCGTCCTGACGGGGGATCCCGTAACCGACGAAGGAGTCGATCACGAAATTGGTGATTGTTGTCCAGTCGACAATGTTGTTTGCCATGGCTTGGTGCTACCTTCCTTTATATGATTTTATATTTCTTACTTACTGCCCGTCTGCCGGGCGACAGAGCATCAATTTGCAAAATCAAATTATTATACCATTTTTTCGAAAAAAAAACAAGATGATTTGCTCATAAAACTGATTATCACGGGTCAAAAAAGCCAACAGAATGAGCCCGGAAATGCTCCAGTCCCGGTATCGGTGACCGTGACCGTTTTTTCCTCTCTCTTTCAGGGAGCGAGGCACCGACAACGGTTCGCCCCCGCAGGGGCAGACTTTCAGCCGCGCGCCTCCCTTCTCTCTTGACATTTGGATAATTATATTTTATAATTATTATAAATGAACGGATCGTCCGGTAACGGGCGACCCGGCGAAAGGCGGAATGCGGAATGCAGCCACAGGAAAAACAGTTTCACATAAAATGCGTCGGGGGCGACGTCGGAAAATACGTGATCCTCGTCGGAGATCCGGGCAGATGCGAATCGGTCGCCTCGCTCTTTGACGACGCGGTCCAGGTCGCCTACAACCGCGAGTTCAACATCTGGACCGGATGCCTTTCGGGCGAAAAGGTCTCGGTATGCTCGACCGGCATCGGAGGACCCTCGGCGGCGATCGCGATGGAGGAGCTGCACAATATCGGCTCGGACACCTTCATCCGCTGCGGAACCTGCGGCGGGATCGATCTCGACGTCAGGTCGGGCGACATCGTCGTCGCCACAGGCGCGATACGCTTCGAGCACACGTCGGCCGAATACGCCCCGATCGAGTTCCCCGCAGTCGCAGATCCCGACATCACGATCGCTCTCAGAGACACCGCCGCCGCCCTCGGAAAGCGGGTGCACACCGGCGTCGTCCAGTGCAAGGACTCCTTCTACGGGCAGCATTCGCCTGCCAGGATGCCGGTATCCTACGAGCTCCTTGAGAAATGGGAAGCCTGGAAGCGGCTGGGCGTCAAGGCCTCCGAGATGGAATCTGCGGCGCTCTTTGTCGTGGCATCGGCGCTCAGGTGCCGCTGCGGCTCCTGCTTCCACGTCATCTGGAACCAGGAGAGAGAGGCCGCCGGCCTCGATCAGGAGATGAACGAGGACACCTTCGGCGCGGTATCTGTCGCCGTCGGCGCCCTGCGCAGGATCATCGAGGCGGACAAGGCAAACGGCTGAGTCCTCAAAAACTGCCTGATACAGAAAGGGACCGGCATCTTTCACGGAGTTTGATCCGTGTCGGATGCCGGCCTTTTCCAGTCCGCGCCGGCTCTTTGAAGGAGGCCGGCTTCAGGAAAGGGAGATCATTTCTTCAGCGTTTCAAGAATGAGAGCGGGTTTGTTGGTGATGACGGCGTCGCAGCCGAGCTCAGCGTATCTGCGCGCCTTTTCGGGATCGTCGACCGTCCAGGGGTGGACCCTGATGCCGTATTCGTGGCATCTGTCGACATATCCTTCGTAAAGCGACAGCTGATTGTCCTTCGGATGGACGGCCTTCGCTCCCATGTTCTTCGTGTAGTCCCAGGCCTTTATCAGGTTGATGCTGTAGAGCGGAGCGACGAAGGCGTCGGGATCGATCCTCAGCATCCTCATGAGCTGCTCGTGGTCGAAGGAGGAGTAGATCGTCGCGTCGGCCATACCGTACTTCTTCACGAGCTCGTGAAGGGCGGCGGGCATCGCAGGATCGGCAGATTTGATCTCGATGTTGAGGATCATGCCGGTGCGGCGGCAGAGCGCGAGGAGCTCGTCTACCGTCGGGATGCGGACATTCTTGAATTCGGGTCCGGTCTTGATGCCGGCGTCGAAGACGCAGAGTTCGTCATAGGTATAATCGGTGATCAGCCCCTGTCCGTTGGTCGTGCGGTCGATCTTGGCGTCGTGGATGATCATTATCCGCCCGTCTTTTGAAAAGTGGACGTCGGTCTCAACGCCGTCTGCGTGCTGCTCGGCCGCAAGCTCAAAGGCGGGCATCGTGTTCTCGGGCGTTACCGCTCCGGGCACTCCGCAGAGCGCTCCGGGCGCTCCTCTGTGTCCTATTACAAGTGTTCTTTCTGTGAGTGTCGCCATCTGATTTATCCTCCGTGGTGAATATTGTCATTTTCGGCCCCAGCCGGAAGCGGAGTCAGTCGTCTTTGTCCGCCGGACTCCCCTTCTCTTTTTCAAGCCTTTTAACCTCTTCCGAAAGCGAGGCGAGCTTTTCCTCCAGCCCCGAGATCTGAAGAGCGATCGGGTCGGGATCGTGGATGTGGTCGAGCTCGGCGGTGATGATATCCGCCGCAGCCGATCCCGCTCCTCCGCCGATCTTCACTCCGTCCCTTCTCACCACCCTGGCCGGGATACCGACCGCGGTGCAGTTTTCGGGGATCTCCTTCAGGACCACCGCCCCGGCGGCGATCTTCGAGTTGTCGCCCACCCTGATTGGGCCGAGCACCTTGGCTCCGGCTCCGACCATGACGTTGTTGCCCAGCGTCGGATGTCTCTTTCCGACATCCTTTCCGGTTCCTCCGAGTGTCACTCCCTGATAGATCGTGCAGTTGTCGCCGATCTCGGAGGTCTCTCCGATGACGACTCCGGTGCCGTGGTCGATGAAGAGGCCCTTCCCGATCTTCGCCCCGGGATGAATCTCGATGCCGGTGATCAGCCGCGCGAGCTGGCTGACCGCCCTCGCCGAAAAGAAATGCTTCCCGAGATAAAGGCGGTGTGCGACTCTGTAGGCGAGTATCGCGTGGACGCCCGAATAGAGCATGAGGACCTCGATGTTCCCCCTCGCGGCCGGGTCGCGCTGCCTGACGGCGGCAACGTCGGCCCTGATCTCGCGCCTTATCCTGTCGGACAGTCTGCCCGCCGCCCTTATTCCGTCGACGATACCGTCGGCGGCCGATTCAAGCGTCGACAGGATCGGAAGCTCCACCGTCCTTTTTTCGCCTGTTTTATTGTTTTCAACGACAAATTTCATGATGATTTACCCGCCGCGTCTCTGCGCGGTTTTCTTATTTGAACTCTGTACTCCCGGACCGGGAGAAGGCTGAAGGATCATCCGGCGAGAGCCGCCCGGTCCTTCCTGTCGAGCTTGTAGGGGCGGAGGGCGTATCCGCTGTCGTAGATACAGAGATCCCCGTAGGGCCTTTTGGTATAGTCGACGTCCCCGAGATAGTAGATGTCGGCGTAGATCCCGCTCACTTCTTCAAGTTCGGGAATGCCCTCGAAGGTCATCTTATAGTAACGGTATCTGGACTTTTTGTCCTTGACGGTCTCGGTCGGCGTCAGACGCTTCTCGCTGCCGTCCTTCATCACGACTCTCAGCGTGACCTCGTACCAGTCGGACGCGGGATCGGGATCGGTCGCCAGGCCGTAATCCTCCTTCAGGTGGGCGAGAGTCGACAGGTTGTATCTGAAGGTGATCTGAGCCTGTCCGGCGTAGGGAAAGAGCACCTGATCGGTGATCCCGAAATACCCGTAGTTACCGAGGTATCCGGTCTCCTCGTCGGGATCCTCGTCGGTAATGTTCATCCTGGCGTTCTCGCGCTGGTAGACGGCAAATTCCACATCGTCCTTGTCATGCTCGCGGGAGTTATAGTCGGCGTAAGCGGCCCGCAGCGCGTCGTTCGCCGACACGACCTTAAGCCCTGCCGGGTCTCCCGAGGAGAACACCCGCCAGAGTATCAGGACGTTTATGAAGAGGATCAATCCCCAGAAGAGATATTTGACCGTCGCTCCGAGTATCCGGACAGCCGGATGCTTTCGGGGAGCCTCCGCGGGTTCTTCGGAGGAATAATCGTCGGGATCGTCAAAAAAGTTTGCCACGGCGTTTTTTGCCTTTCGCGGTGATAAATAAAAACTGTCTTGATAATAAGACAGTTAATATTATAACGATTTTCCGCCGAAAGTCAAGTATTATTCATATTTTGACAGATACCTGCTCTCGGAACGCATAGGTATCCTTGCCTCAAACAGCGTCGATCCGGCAAATTCGACCGGAAAAACAAGGGTGTAATCGGCCGCGAGCCTCAGATGTTCCCCGTCCGGAGCCGACAGGACCGGCTCGGTCATCCCCCAGCCTCCCGAACATCTGTATATGCCGTCGGCACCCTTTGAAAAGCCGGGGAACTGTTCCGAAAAGGCTTCGGAAAAGAACTCCGCGTCGGCCGTCGCTCCGCGGTCGCGGCCGTCTTCGAGCGCCCCGTATGCCGCCAGCGACTCCCGCATGAGGCAGGCGTCAAGCACCGTACGCATCCTTTTTTCGGTCCTTCTTGCCGCCGTCATCATCCCGCCGTAGAAGAGCGCGACCGAGAGCAGCGCGGCGAGGATCAGTATGACGACCGCGGTCCTTACGCTGCCCGACCCCGACTCCGATCCGCCGCGCGTGTTTGGCCCCTTCCGCTTAACCTTCTTCATCTTTTCCAGTATTTTTCAGACAGTCCCGACGCGCTGCAGTTCACGGTCACCGGGACAGACAGAAGGCCGGTCGCACGCAGTTCGGTCGCGTAGCTGACGCTGATCTTTATGACGTCGCCGTACTGGACCTTTCCGTCGAGACCGGCGATAAAGCCGCTTCCCTCGAAGCTAACTTCGAGGCTTCCTGCCGAGAGTCCGAGCTCGTCGCAGAGCTCGTTTATCCTCGCGTCGAGGCTGTATGTACCTCCATCCGCAGCGGCATACTCGACCGCCTGCTCGGTGAGATATTCAAGATCGCGGTGGAGCCTGAAAAAGGAAAAGACGTTGATGGCGAAAGCCGCAAATATCATTATCGCAAAAGCCGAGACGAATGTCCCGACGTATGCCATTTCGCCGCTTTCCGAAGCCCGGCGGCGCATTTTTTCGCGTTCTTTCACTGAAAGTTGTTTTTTCATCCGAAGATCACCCCGAACGACTGCACGATCTCGGTGCCGATCACGACAAGATAAAGGATCATTACACAGGCGAGCAGACAGAATGACAGCCGGTTGATCTTTCCGGGCACCCTGTTCGCCTTTCTTTGCAGGATCTGCCGCTGATTGTCGGTCAGCCTGGCTGACAGAGAGGCCCAGTAGCCCACCGGGTCGTTCCCGTCCATGACGGCGATCAGTCCCCGTGACACGTCGGATAGCAGACTGCTGCCCACCCTCGACTCAAGCCTCGTAAGCGCAGCCCTCGCGTTTCCCGACTGCATGTCGGCGACCGTCACCGCGAGCTCGGCGGCGAGGTCGGGGCCGGCGTTCCTGCGGTATGAATTGAGTATATAGAGCACGTCCCGGCTTCTGCCGCTCTCAAGCGTGTTCGAGATCCTCGACACCAGCAAGGGCAGCTCGTACTCGATGGCTTCCCGGTGCGCCTCGATCTTCTTCGAAGGAGCTGAATACTCCGACGAGAAGACGGCGAGCGCGGCAAGCGGCGACAGAATGAGAGCCGGAGTGAAGATAAAGACGGGAGGAAGAGTTACCGCGGCGGCGATCGATGCCTTGAGGATGCAGTTGGCGACATGCATCTCGGGAGTGATCTTCATTCCCGCGCATGAAAGGTCCCCCTCAAGCTTCTGCTTTACCGATCCGTTGAGTCTGATCTTCCCCGAAATATAACCGGCAAGCGATTCCATCGCCCGGTCGAAGCGACTTCCCGCGTTCCGCTTCCTTCTTGCCCTGTGAACAGAAGCAGAGAGCGCTGCAGAGGTCAGAAATGTCGGGACTCTGTAGATATCGAACAGGATAATCATGACCCCGATCCCGAACAGCAGCGCGGTCAGCGCGATTCCGAATATAAGCAGTGTCTCCAAATCGATCTCCCTTCTGCCGCGAAAATGCGGCAGCCGCGGTTGCAGCTGAAAACCCGACTGACACGGGCCGTCCAGCGACGCGCTCAGTATCTGATCGGTTTCGTTATCTTTATCATCAAAAAGGACGTGACGACGATCACGGCGGCGCAGAAGGCGACCGTGAGCTTCCCGGGCAGCGTGGTGAAGAGGATGCCGAACCAGTCTTTGTTTATCATCCTCAGAAGCGGTATGTTCCCGATAAGGATCATCACCATCGACCAGTATTCCCTCCGGCAGCCGGCGATAACGGTGTTCATCTCGCTGTTTACCAGCCTGATCTCGGTCAGCTTGGTCACGATCGGCATCAGGACGAAGCGGTTCGACGAATCCTCCTGACAGGCTATGAGAGTGTCGCACCATTCCTTGAAGACTCTGTTCTCAGATCCATCCTTAAGCGATCTTAGACATCCCGGTATGTCCGACGACACCAGCGACGCCCTCGCGACGAATTTTCCGAACATCCCGCTGACCGGAGGCCGGATATTCGGCAGGTTCGCCGAGACCGATCCGACGATATCCTCGGTCCTGATATAGGTCGAGGTAATGATCGACAGTGCGGTCTCAAGCTCTGTGTCCATCCGTCTGTCGTATGCTTCGATACTGCCGACGGCAAACAGAAAGGGCAGCGCGGCGCCTGCCGCGACCGACACCGGCAGCAGCCAGAGGTTGCCGAGAAAGACCGCGAGGACCGCGCCGCTCATCATGAGTATGATCGACGCAAGGCAGGCGGTCCCGAAGCCCGAGCGGTTCCCCTCGCTGTCGAGGGCGGTGCCTATATGTATTATTTCCTTTATCAGAACCGATTTTTTCCGCCTCTTCTGGGCGGTCAGAGCCCGCTCCCTGAGCGACATCGCGGGCGCCAGCAGCCGGGATATGTCCCGCGCGATCCTCTCTGGGGTAAGACCGAGCAGCAGGATGATCCCCGCCGACGCGAATGCGAAGGCTATGGCGCAGATCAGATATACCATCTTTTTCCCGCTCCCTTCAGTCGGCGAAGTTGAATCTTGCCAGCATCCCGCCGGGGGCCCCGTGCTCGGCCAGCCTCTTCTTCAGCCCCGCGGAGATCGGCTCGCCGACGACGAACCGTCCCTTTTCGCCGTTCCAGCCCGTCTCGTATCCGAAGAGCCGCCGGTATTTCCGGCTACCGTCGGAGTAATCCGAGACGCATTCGGTGATATCGATGATCCTCCTCATTCCTTCCTCCTGCTTTCCGCAGTAGACGACCACGGGGAAGGCCTTTGATACCTGCAGCATCGATGTGGAAAACTCGATCGGGAACTTTTTCTGACAGAGAAGCGCTATCCGCATGTGCGCGCTCTCGCCCGCCCCCGAATGGACTGTCGACACGACGGTATGCCCCGTCATCGCCGCCTCGACCGCGGCATAGGCCTCGACGTCCCGCATCTCGCCGACGCATACGATGTCGGGATCGTATCTCAGAGACGCGACCACCAGATCCTCCTGCTTTATGTCCTGCCGTTCGTTGTCGGAAGGCCGGGAGATGGTGTGAACGACGTTGTTAGTCACCCTGCCTGAGGCGTCCCTTCTGAGCAGCGACAGCTCTCTCGCGCCGGATTCAATGGTAAAGATGCGCTTTCCGTCGGGCATGTCCGACAGAACCGCGTTCAGCAGCGTCGTCTTCCCGGATGAAGTCGCCCCGGCGATGACGAAGGATACCCCGAACCGGCAGAGCATCCTGAGGAAGGCCGCCATCTCGGGCGAGGCCATTCCTCCCGATACTATCCTCCGGATGTCGATATCGCTGTTGTGAAGCAGCCTGATCGACACCGCCACCCCCCTGTCCGGATCGATCAGAGGCGGTTTCAGCGCGGTGATACGGTTGTTGCCGGGCAGATGCCCCTGACTCATCGGCATCGACGAATCGAGAATCATGCCCGAGTGCCTCAGAAGACGCTTTACGATATCCTCGGCGTGTCCGGGGGAAAAGAAACGCTCGGGAGCCTTGATTATCCTTCCGTCGCGGAGCGTCAGGGCTATGTCGTCCCAGCCGTTTATGTTTATCTCCTCAAGATCGTCGGAGGAGAGATAGTCGGTCAGGATACTGTAACCCGCCATCTCGCCGCAGATCCTTGAAACGAGCTCGGCCCGTGTCACGCCCGCGATCACCGAACCGTTCTGCCGCAGATACTGGTCGACATAGGCGCGCAGAAGCTCGGCCGATCCTCCCTCAGGCTTTCCGGCGGACATCCCCTCGGAGAGCAGTCCCGCGCAGTTTTTTGAAATATATTCCTGAACTCTGCCCAGCAGGGCCTCGAATTCGGGTCCGCACGTAGCGGGATTTATCATCTTGCTCAACTCCAGTCTGCCGGATGATTCATTCGGGCGATTCGGTCAGTAAACGCGCAAGCTTCCCGATGGCGCCGCGGTATTTCCGCTCGGGACGGCAGGACAGGAGCCTCCCGTCGCTTGCGAACTGTTTTATCCGCCCCGAATAGGGCAGCTCGGCCGCGCATTCCTTCATGTTCCTGCGCGATTCCTCAACGGGAAAAAATATGTCCCTCGAAACAGAGTTCAGGACGCGGACATGTCTGTCGGTCCTCCATTCGCCGTCGGCAGTGATCGGAGACTGCGACTCAAAAAAGCAGAAGGACCGCATCTCGGGAGTATATATCCTGACGACGGCGTCGGCGCTCTTCATCGCTGCGGAGGAGAGCGGATCCCCCTGAAAGAGAGAGGGACAGTCGATTATCAGGCAGTCGCAGATACTTCCCAGAAGGTCAAGAAAAGCCTTTGCCCTTCCCTCCCCGATCTCGGGATACGAGAAAGCGTTTTCCCCTGTCCCGTAGCCCAGAAAGAGCAGATTGGCGCGCTCTGAGCAGACGGCGGCGGAGGACATGACGTCTGAGACATCCATGTCGATCGATGACAGCGCGGCGCCGAGAGACGGAAGCTCCCGCTCGTCCGCGCGCGGAAAGAGCACCGGAAGGACGGGGACCGAGCGGTCGGCGAAGAGCAGGATCACCTGGATATCCGGTGCGGAGGATATCTCTTTTGCCAGCTCGACCGCAAGCGTCGTTTTACCGCTGCATGGCGGTCCCCAGACCGAGATGCGCCTCAGCGGCACACGCCGCTCCCTGCCGGGATCGGGAGCATGCTCTTTCTTATCTTTTCTGTTACTGCCGGCCGCGTGTGCCGCTGCTTTTTCTGGTTTTTTTTCTTTTTTTGTCCGGCTCACCGCTTCATTCTCCTGAACCCTGGCCGCTCCGACCGTAGCCGGGAAGGTCTCCCCCGATGATTCGGGCCGCGTCTTCGATAACGCCGCTTGCGGCATTATCCCGCTCCTCGCCCTCGCCGGTCTCTTCTGACCGGTCGCGCGACGCGAACCACTCCTGCTGAGCGGCAAGATACCCCTCGGCTTTTTCGTCATCCGCGTGACAGAGAAAGGCGCAGCAGACAGAGGACGAGGAGGAGTATTCAAAGAGCTTTGCCGCCTGCTCGGGATTCACGGCGAACATGATCGACGCGGGCAGGCTCATTCCGTCCTGTCCCGACACGCCGGCGCTGTCTCTGAGCGCAGCTTCTCCCGTCACCGTGGTGATGACCCTGACGCATGACAGCTCCTCCGGACTGAAGGTCCCTTCCCTTCCAGAGACATATATCCTGACCAGGTCTCCGTTGCTGAGCTGGCCCGAGAAGCCGGCAGCGAAGGAGGAGATCGCGACCGTCACCGCCATTTCCCCTTCTTCAAGCCTCGACAGCCTGTCAGCGGCACCGTCGGCGCGGTCCCTCAGCTTCGCACCGGTCAGCAGATCGCCGGCGAACAGCTGTCCCGCAGCGTATTTTCCTACCGCCCGTGAGAGATCCGAGATGACGTCCTGCGGAAGATTCAGCGCCCCGACGCTGATCTGCTCGAGATCATCCCGGGTCAGAATGCTTCCCGCGGGGACGTCCCGGCGCAGACGCAGGACAGAGACGGTGCCGTTCATTCTGCCCGAGACCGCCGGGAGGACGGCAAAGGCGATGATCAGGGAGGCCGCTATGCAGATAATTCCGATTACTGTTCTGTTTTTCATATGATAAAATACCGATTTAAATACTGCTCTTCCGCCGGCGGAGGGCGTGACCGCCCTCCGGCCGGCCTTTCCGGGACGTTACGGAGTCCCGTCGTAGCTGAAAAGATCTCTGATCTTCTGGCTTACCACCGTGAAGACCTCGTTCTTTATCAGCGAGTAAATGAGGGTCAGAAGAAGCGCGCCGATAACGACCGCGATCAGGATCTTGACCGCTTCGCCGATATACGCCTCGCCTCTTTCGTCCCCGAGCAGAGTCTCGCGGTCTCCGCCGGACAGCCGGCGGAAGAAACGGGACAGCTTTCTTGCCGACGTCTCAATGACGGCGGCGAGATTGAATGCTTTCACCTTTGTTCTCCTTGTCTTTATTTTTTCAGCGACAGGCCTCTACCCGTGCTTTTTTAACAATTGGTTAACTCTTTGGCAGGATTATAGCATGGTTTTTCATCTTCGTCAAGAATAAATTTAAAAATTTGTTAAATTTTTATTCACATTCTTCACATTTGTTCCAGTTTGTTTACACTGTGAGAAAAATAAAAAAGGGGCTGTTGAACGACCCGTTTCCAGAGTCATTAACAACCCCTCTATAATTCTGCCTGCGCGGTCCCCAGCCCTTTACTCTTCCTGCTCGGGTCCGCACATGATATCCGCGAGTTCGGTCAAATCACCGATCGCGATATCCTCCTTCTCTGATCCGTCCGCCGGGACGTATCCCTTGTAATACTGCCGGTAGAGCCTCGCGGTCTTCATCCCGACCGCCTTCGCCGCCTTTACGTCGTTGATCGCGTGATCGCCGACCATCAGCGCCTCTTCCGGTGAGCATCCCGCCCTTCTCAGAGCCTCGAGGAAGATCGCCGGATCCGGCTTTCTCATTCCAACGTCGACCGATCCCAGCACGACTCCCGGCTCGAAATAGCCGATGAGGCCTCTCGCCTCCAACCGCTCCTCAAGCCCCGCCACCTGATTCGCGATGACGCCAAGCCTGTACTTCCCGGCCAGACGCCCGAGCGCTGCGGGCACCTCGGGGTATACCGTCTCGAGCCAGGGATCGTATTTGGGTGCGAGATCGTCGACGAGCATCTTCTTCCTTGCATATACGAAGGGGGACTTGAACATGATGCTGCCGCCCTCGTAAAGGAGAGCCTCAAACTCGCCGAAGTCCGCGTCCCTGCCGAGGCGTTCGCGGATCACCGGAAGCATCTCGAAAAACCTTGTGCGGTGCGGCTCGCTTTCGTCAACGAGAGTCGATCCGACGTCGAAGAAGATCCAGCGGATGCCCGACAGGTCTCCTTTGCCGATCACCTGACGATCTCCGCGAGATCGTCTCTTCCGATCCCTATGGCGTCCGCGATCGCGTCACCGCGGCGGATCTCGTCGAGTCCCTTCACCGAGTGTGTGTCGGTACCGAAGGTGAAGCGGCAGCCGGCCTCCTTCGCGATCCTCATGACGGCGACCATCCCGTCATCGGCGTAGCCGTTCTCGGGATCGATATATGTCCCGATGTTAACGTCAAGTCCGACTCCCAGCGCGGCGCAGGCCGAGAAATCGGCATAGAGCCTGTCCTTTTCGGCAAGAATGAACCCGAATATTTTATGCACCTCGTCCCTTGTCTGTCCGCAGGCCCAGAAGGGATGCGCGACGAAGGTCGGGACGGCCGCGGCGCATTTTACAAATTCGGGATTCTTCATCAGCGACTCGAATGAGGAGAAGCAGAAATCTGCGATATAGCGCTCGTCGTCGACGGCGCCGTCGCGCCCCTTCACCATGTCCCTGACCTCGTTGTGCCTCAGAACTCCCGCCATCCTCGACGCGAGATCCTTCGTGATCCAGGGCAGGACTCCCTCGAGCTCGGCCGCGAGCTTTTTGCGCTCGGCGGAAATGTCGGGGTTCTCGGCGACGACGAAATTCTTCATGTGTGTGTGCGTGTGAGGGACGAGTATGTAGTCGAACCTCGCGGCAGTCGAGGCGAGCATGCCGAGGGTGTCGGTCATGCCGCAGTATTCGGTCTCGGTGCCGAAGAGCACCTTCACTCCGCGGGTATCGGCGGGAATGGCGTATTTCGCCTCGAAGCCGTAGTCGATCGTCTGGCCCTTGTACCAGCCGCTGGCACCCGGGACCTTCTCGTCCCAGAGGTGGTTGGAGATCCCCAGGATCTCGTGTCCGAGCTCGGCGGCGCGGTCGATGAAGCCTCTGACCGTCGCGGCGGGATCGTAGCAGCAGGAGGAAAAAAGAGTATGCGTGTGGATGTCGTGCTTAACAGTCATTATCTTTGCCTTTCACTCATGAAATTCGATACGCGGGGTACCGCTTCCGGGCTGAGCCGGAGAGGCTGTCCCGGGCATTGGGACCCTTTTTCAAACCTGCGCGTCAGCCGGCATACGCCGCCTTCGCGGCGGCGGTCAGACCCGCGGCAAGCTCCTTTATCCGGCCGTAGTCCCCGGCCGCGATCGCGCGTCTGTCGAGTATCCCCCCGGATATGCCGAATCCGACGGCGCCGGCGGCGGCGTAATCCGCGAGATTTACGGCGTTTATCCCGCCGACCGCCAGGAATCTGATATGCGAAAGCGGCGCTGCAAGGTCTCTCAGATACCCCGGCCCCATCCGTCCCGCCGGAAAGAGCTTGACGAAATCGGCTCCCGACTTAACGGCGAGAGCGGCCTCGGTGGGCGTCAGAGCGCCGGGGATCGAGACCAGCCCGGCCTCCCTGGTCGCGTTGATGACCTCGGGATCGGTGTTCGGGCTGATGATGAACCTGCCGCCCGCCTCCTCGGTCAGCCAGACCTGGCGCGGATCGAGGACGGTCCCGGCGCCGATGGTCATCCGGCCGGCAAAGCGCGAGACCGCGTCGGCGATCTGCCCCGCGGTAAACGCGTCTGAGGGCTCGCCCTTCGCGTCGTAGGTTATCTCGGCAAATCTTATGCCGCCGTCGTAAGCGGCCTCAAGCAGCGACATCAGCGTGTCGCCCCGGTAACCGCGGACGATCATGATGATCTTCCCGGAGAGTATCTCCTCAACCGTCTTCTGTCTCATCCGGCATTCCTTCTTTCTTCGTCGACTGTCCGCCGCGGGATCCTACTCCGCGCGGCCGATCAGGGCGTCGAGCTCGGTCACGCAGCGGTCGAATTCCTTCATCGCCGATGCGACCGCGTCGGGTTTCGTAAGATCGACTCCGGCGATCTTCAGCTCCTCGATCGGATAGTCGGAACCGCCTGTCGACAGGAACTTCAGATAGTTCGCCGCGCCTCCTTCGTCGAGGATCTTCCCGGCGATAGTGACCGCCGAGCAGAAGCCGGTGGCGTATTTATACACATAGAAGGCGTTGTAGAAGTGCGGGATCCTCGCCCACTCGATGTCCTGGGTGGATTCGACCGCGACTCCTCTGTAGTAGAGCAGATTGAGCTTGCGGAAGACCGAGCTGAGCAGGTCTGCGGTGAGCGGAACGCCGGATGCGTCGAGCTCGTGGGCCTTGCGCTCGAACTCCGCGAAGAGCGTCTGACGGAAGACGGTGGTCCTGAAGCCCTCGAGGAAGTGATTGAGGATATAGGCACGGCGGCCGGGATCGGTCTCGACAGAAAGCAGATATCTGGTGAGAAGGACCTCGTTGACGGTAGATGCGACCTCGGCAACCATGATCGCGTAGTCGTGGTTCGCGTAGTCGTTGTCTCTGTTTGAGAAATATGAATGCATGCAGTGGCCGAGCTCGTGGGCGAGCGTGAAGACGTCGTCAAGAGTTCCGGTATAGTTGAGCAGGACATAGGGATGCGCGCCAAAGACGCCGCAGGAATATGCGCCGGTGGTCTTGCCCTTGTTTTCGTAGACGTCGATCCATCTCTCGCTGAAGGCGCGGTCGAGCAGCTTGCCGTACTCTTTTCCGAGGGGCTTCAGCGCTTTTTTGACCAGCTTCTTCGCCTCGTCGTAGGTCACGTTCATCTCGACGTCCTTCACGATCGGAACATAGAGGTCGTACATATGGAGCCTCTTCAGTCCGAGCGCGCGGCGTCTGAGATCGAGATAGCGTGCCATTATCGGCAGCGCGCCGTGAATAGCGCCGACCAGGCTGTCGTAGACCTCGGTTACGGCGTTGTCTGCAAAGAGCGCCATCTCGCAGGCGGAGGAGTAGTTTCTCACCTTCGATATGAAGTTGTCGTTCTTGACGTTGCCGGTGTAGAGCGCGGCGATCGTGTTGCGGTATTTGTAGAACTCGCCGAAGATCCCGGCGAAGGCGCGGCGCCTGACCTCGCGGTCGGGGCTCTCCCTGAGCACTCCGAAAATGCCGTTTGAGAGCTTGACCTTCTCTCCGCCGGCGTTTATCGTCGGAAAATCGATGTCGACGGCCTCGAACATGTCAAAGGCGTTCGACACCGCCGAAGCCGGATCCTGCATCATGGCGAGGATCTTCTCGGTCTCGGCGTCCTTCGTGTGGCTGCGTCCGCGGCCGATGTCGTCGAGCATATGGCGGTACCCGGCAAGCTCGGGCGCCGACATGAAGGCGGCGAATTTCTTTTCGTCGGCGGCGAGAATCTCGGGATTGACGAAGGAGGAAACGGTGGAGAATTTCACGTAGAGATTCAGCGCGCGTCCGTTCATCGTCTGATAGAGGCTGTTCCCGTTGTCGGTGTTCTTTTTCAGCATCGTGTAGAGAAAGACTCTTTCGACCGCCTCGGCGGCGGCCATGAAGGCGTCAAGTCCCTTTTTCAGCGTAGCGACCGATCTGCAGAGCCCGCCGGCGAGGGAAGGCAGCGCCGAGACCAGCTTTTCCGCCTTCGTATAGGCGGCCTCCCATTCCGCGTCGTCCTTATAGATGGGTGTGAAATCCCAGGTAAACTCCTCCGGGATGTCCTTGCGTTCTTTTACTTCCATGATCCTTTTTTATGATCCTTTCAAAAATAATAATTTTCTGTTTTTTCAAGTCGCGGAGCGCGCGGCGGCGATCCTGAAGGCCGGCGCCGTTATCCCTTCGGCGGCTCCCGGGACCTCGGTCCTCACGACCTTCGCCTTACCCGCGGCGAGCAGCTTCGCGACCGCCGGATAGACGGCGGCCCTGACCGGAGCGCAGTCCGCGGGCTCAAAGAGATCCGCGACGGCGCGGGACAGCTCGGAGATCCTCATCGGCCTTAACGCGACCGCGGCCTCGATCCTGCGCGCGATCTTCTCAGACCCTATAAGATCCGGGGCGATACGGCAGAGGGGAGGATCGATCGGGAAGGAGGTCATCCCGCCGGTCGTGACGCTCCCGGCCGACATCTCCGGAAGATATTCGATCCTTTCGACGTCGTCGGGAAAAGCCGCCGACGTCGTCGCGATATACGCCCCGTGAGAGGCGAATCCGACGCATCCCGGCGCGTTTACCCTGCCCCAGCCGATGCGGTCGGGCTCGCCTGACGAGAGCGCGAGTCCGATGATCTCTGACGGCATTTCGGAAAATGCCGCAGCGATCGCCTCAGCCAGCGGCACTCCCTCCTCGACCTTTTCGGTGATCAGATGGCACATCGTCTCGCTGACGTGGACCGACGACCCGTCGGCGAGCGTCGGATAGGCGCCGATCTTCTCGGGGCAGGCAGAGCTGAACTCAACTCCGGCAGCGGACAGCCTTCTCGTCTGCTCCTCGCGCGAGGGACTGCTCCTGAAGCAGCCCGCCGAACCGTTCGCGATATAGGCCGTCCTGCCGCCCCTTCCGATGAAGGGATGGGCCCAGGCGTCGCCGCCGCCCGACTTCGACCGCGAGTGCATTATCCCGATATGCCCGGGAAAACCCGCCGCGCCGGTCAGCGCAAGGAGACGGTCGGTATCGCCGGTGAGCTTCGCGTGATACAGCCTTCCGCCCGAGAGCGTGGCGATACCGGTATAGTATCCACCGGCAAAGCCCTCTTCCCTTTTCATCATCCCGATGAGTATCGGAGCGGCGTCCCGCTCTCCGACATAACCGGCTATGTTGCACATTGCCCGTTACCCCTTCCCGTTTTCGCGCGGCAGGTCTCCCGCGTCCTATAATGTCCTATAATATTGTATCACATCGGAGACGTCATTTCAACTTTTTTTCGCCCAATCTGCGGTGATCTGCCGCAGAGCGGCCTCCGGTTCCGCGGAAATGCCGATCCTTTCATACAGTTCATCCCGGAGTTGTAAAAAAACATGCCTTTTCTGTCAGCCCCGTGTTTTTTACGGCAGAAGTCCCCCCTGCCGGGGCAGAAACGGGCAAAAAAGCTTCCGCGGTCAAAAAAAGGTTGCGCAATCGCAGATCAGGTATTATAATATACTGTGAATCTCCGCCGGGGAACCGCCGGGCGGATATCATGACGTCAGGAGGCCCGGAAAAGGTTTGAAAAAATACAGATACGGCTTTTTTCTTCCCGACTACGATTTTGAAAAATACTCCGACGTTACTCCGGAGTTTCTCCTCTCTGTCGGCTGCGCGGCGCTCATCATCGACATCGACAACACCCTCGCCCCCTACGAGCAGCCCGAGCCCGACGACCCGATCATAGACTGGTTCGAGTCCCTGCGCGCGGCAGGGATAAGATCGGCGCTGGTGTCGAACAACACGCCGGAGCGGGTGGAGCTCTTCAACCGCAGGCTGGGCCTTCCGGCCTTCCCAGACAGCGGAAAGCCTTCGGTGAGGTGCGTAAGTGCTGCGATGGCGGCAATGGCTTCGAAGCCGGAGAAAACTCTCTGCCTTGGAGACCAGATCTTCACCGACGTCGTCATGGCGCACAGGGCGGGGCTGCGGGCGATTAAGCTCCCGCCGATCAGAGACAAAAAAACTCTCTTTTTCAGATTCAAGAGAGCTCTCGAAAGACCGCTGATGCGGAGATATTTCAGACTTAAGGAAAAAGGCGGTGAGGAAAATGAGCGGTGAAAGCAGAAGACAGACCGCCCTCTTCGGGCCGGCGGGAGCGTCGGACGATTTCAAGGAAGCGGGGCACAAAAGCACCCTTGAGGCGCCGGCCTGGCTCTCGGAATACGGGCTTGACGCCTACGAATACCAGGCCGGCAACGGACTGCACGCGTCGGACAGAGCATTGTCCGAGATCGGCGCAGAGGCGGCAAGATGCGGCATTTCGATGTCATATCACACGCCCTATTTCATATCCCTCTCGGGAGTCGAGCCCGAAAAGAGGCTGAAGAGCATCGGGTACATATCACAGTCGGTGCACGCCGCCAAGCTCCTCGGAGCCGACATAATCGTCATCCACACCGGAAGCGCGGCCAAGATCTCCCGCGAAGAGGCGATGGCGCTCGCCGCCGACACACTCAGACAGACGCTTGAGCAGGTGGATACCGGAGGAGTGAAGCTCGGCCTTGAAACGATGGGCAAGCAGAACCAGCTGGGCACCCTGGAGGAGGTCATCGAGCTCTGCCGGATCGATCCCGTCTTCTGCCCCGTCGTCGAT
>ONVJ01000071.1 GCA_900321265.1 uncultured Eubacteriales bacterium | reverse complement strand
GGAAAGAGTTCCTTCATTTTTTCGTCTTCGTCTTTTCCAGAATTCCTGTTCGTTTTCGTGAATGCGCGGACCCCGCCGGCAGGGGCAAAGGTGTTCCGCGCCGCGTTCGGGGCAGGGATGCGTTCCTTTGGCAGTGGGAGCGGTTTTCCGGCCTCTGAAGCATTGTCCGCAAACAGACATTTTATTATATATCAAAAGCAATAATAAGTCAAGTTTTTTGTTTTTCCGGACTGCCCGGGCGAAAAACAGCGGAATAAAGCAAAAGAAACACCGACAGTTCAAATAATTGTCAAAATCAATTCAACCTTATGACACTTTTAAAGATTATAATATATGTTGTAAAAACGGGGCCGGGGAAGCACCGACCTTCTCCGTGTCCCGCCATCCGGACGCGCCGCGTCCTTTTTCGGAGGAAACCGACCTTGATCGAAGTAAAGAACCTGACAAAAAAATACGGCTCGAACACGGCGGTCAGCGATCTGACCTTCACCGTCGAAGACGGCAGGATCTACGGACTGCTCGGGCCCAACGGAGCCGGCAAGACAACGACGATGAACATCATGACCGGATGCCTGTCCGCCACCTCGGGCAGCGTGACAGTCGACGGCTATGACATCTTTGAGGAGGCCGAAGAGGCCAAAAAGCGGATCGGGTATCTTCCCGAGATACCGCCCCTCTATACCGATATGACTCCGAAGGAATACCTCACCTTTGTTGCAGAGGCGAAGGGAGTGCCCTATGACAGGCGCGCCGCACAGGTGAAGAAGGTCATGGAGCAGACGGATATCGCCGGCGTAGCGAACAGGCTGATCATGCATCTGTCAAAGGGATACAGACAGCGTGTGGGGATCGCCCAGGCTATGCTCGGCGACCCCGACGTCATCATTCTCGACGAGCCGACCGTCGGCCTCGACCCGAAGCAGATCATCGAGATTAGGAACCTCATCAGAGGTCTTGCCGAGAAGCACACCGTCATAATCAGCAGCCACATCCTCTCGGAGATCGCCGAGGTCTGCGACCACGTGCTGATCATAGCCGGCGGAAAGCTTGTGGCCGACGAGTCGCTCGCCGACCTCGAGGAGCGTGCTAAGCGGTCGAACGGACTTATCGTCCGTGCGAGATGCGGCGCCGCGGAGATGGAAAAGACGGTCGGAAAAGCGGCGGGCTGCTCGGTGAAGCATACCTCATCCGCTCCGGGAGGACTGACCGAGGCCGTCGTCTCGACCGGCGACTCGCCTAACGCCTCGGAGGCCGTCTTCTCGGCCTTCGCGTCCGCGGGGATACCGGTTAGCGAGATGTATTTCCGCGAGAGTTCGCTCGAGTCGATCTTCCTTGAACTGACCGAAGGCTCGATCTTCGGCGACGACGAGGACGAGGACGAGGAAGAAGACGAATACGAAGGGGACAGCGAAGCCGAAGAGGAGTCTCGCGCGGGCGGGAAGGATGCCCGTCCGGACGACGATGACGATGATGACGACGGCGGAGGCGGAGCCGCAGGAGACGACGATTACAAGCCGCTGTTTTCAGACTCCGGCAGAGAGGGGGACGACAGATAATGGAAGCTGTATTCAAAAGAGAGTTCAGATCCCTGTTCACGAGCGTGACCGGCTGGATCTACCTTACCGTCCTCTTCATAATGTGCGGAATTTTCACTATGGCAAACAGCCTGATCGGGCACAGTTCACAGTTTGAATATGTGCTCAGTTCGATGCCCCTCTTCCTTCTGGTCGCCGTTCCGGTCCTCTGCATGAGATCGCTGTCGGGCGAGAAGCGCGCGAGGACCGATCAGCTGCTCTATTCGCTGCCGATCAGGATGTCGCAGGTGGTCACCGGGAAATACCTCGCGCTCGCCGCTGTGCACGCGATAGCCTGCCTCGGGATGGGATTCGTCCCTGTGATCCTCTCCTTCTTCGGTAAGGTCAACTTCGGATCGGCCTACAGCGCTCTCGCGGGCTTCCTGCTCCTCGGTCTGGCGCTGATCGCGATCAATCTTTACATTTCTTCTCTGATCTCCAATCAGGCGGCGGTATGCTTTACCGGGATCGCCGCGGGCTTCCTGCTCTATCTCATGAACGGGCTGGCCTCGCTCTTCCCGTCCACCGCCGCGGCCTCCTACCTTGCGCTCGCGCTGACCGCCCTGATACTCGGCGGGATCGTCTTTCTCCTTACGAAGAACTGGATGGTCGGGCTCGTCTCGGGCATCATCCTTTTCGGGGCTGCGACCGTCGTCTACGCCGCGAAGAAGGAGCTCTTTGAAGGGCTTTTCCCGAAGCTGATCAAATATCTCGCGGTATTTGACAGATTCAACAGCTTCGTGAACGGAGTCTTCGATCTTACCGCGGTCGTCTATTATCTCTCGCTCGTCGTTCTCTTCGTCTGGCTGGCGACACAGGCGATGGACAAGAAACGCTGGAGCTGAAGAAGAGGGAAGGAGGAAGAGAAAATGAACAGACAGAACGGCAACTCCGCTTCCGCAAAAGTGAACGGAAATAAGAGCTTCCTTCCGGTGAAACTGGGAAGGACGGGAAGGATGGGCGGATATACCGCGATCATGGCGCTGGTCATGATCGCCGCGGTGATATTCGTCAACCTCATCGTATCCGCGATCCCGGCAAAATACACCAAGCTCGATACTTCGGTAAACAATATCTATACAATGTCCGCGAGCTCGCAGAGCTTCATTTCAAAGGTCTCTGAGGACGTCACTCTCTGGTTCGTCTGCAGCGGAGGGACCGAGGACGAGATGATGAGGACCTTCCTCGACCGCTATTCGGCGCTTTCGGGGCATATAAAGGTTAAGGTCGCCGATCCGGTAAAGGACGCGACTCTGCTTGAGCGGTTCCCCGATCTCGGCTCCGCCGACAACTACAGCGTGCTTGCCGAGAGCGCGAAGCGGACGAAACTCGTCAACTATTCAGATCTCTATTACTATCACAATGAATCGGTCGGAGATCTTTCGGTCACCGATTTCAACACCTACGCCCAGTATTACGGAGGCAGCTCGGTGCTCGAAAACTACTACGGCCCCTTTGAGCTCTTCTTCTCGGGCGACAGCAAGATCACCGGCGCCATCGAGTACGTAACCGCCGAAAAGGTCCCCTCGCTCTACATACTCGAGGGACACGGCGAGGCCGCGCTTTCCGAGACGCTGGTAGCGACTCTCCTCGACCGGTCGGGCGTCGCGCACGCCTCTCTCAACATCGCCCTGGGTGACGAGATCCCCGGGGACTGCGACCTCATAGTCATCAATTCTCCGACAAACGACCTGACCGCCGCCGAGGCTGAGGCGCTCGCCGCCTATTTCGGCAGCGGTGGCAGGATCCTGCTCTTCACGTCGCCGGCAGCGACCGCTTTCACCAATCTGATGAAGCTTGCCGGCGAGGCGGGCATGTCGGCTCTCTCGGGCACGGTCAGCGAGGGGGATTCGTCAAAGCACTATCCCCGCAACTCGCAGTATATCTATCCGTCCTTCAACGCCGACCACTCGGCGTCGGCCGTTGCCGCCCCCTACGAGGGACAGCTTATCGCCGCCTCCTCCCACGGGATATCGCTTGACGGCAAGGAGGGAGTGACCCTCGACTGGCTGATGAAGACGAGCGACAGGGCCGTCACCACCGAAAACTCCGAGGCCGCATCCTACGTGCTCGCCGCCGCCGCCGAAAAGGGTTCCGGACGGTTCGTCTGGGTCGCTTCGGCCGATATGATCAACGACACCTTCATCAACGGGACCGGCGGATACAACCTCGCCTTTCCCGACGGCATCCTGACCTGGATGCAGTCATCCTACACCTCCTCTCTGGGAAGCATCGAATCGATCAGCATGTCGACCCCGACGCTGACGGTCAGCGACGGCCAGGCGAACTTCTGGGGCGGGGTCCTGATATTC
>ONVJ01000301.1 GCA_900321265.1 uncultured Eubacteriales bacterium | reverse complement strand
TAAGATGTATCAGTGCGGTCTCCCCAAAGAGATGGCTCTTGAGCTCTTCAAGCCCTTCGTTGTCAAAAGGCTCGTAGAGATGAACTGCGCGACCAGCGTAAAGGATGCGCAGAGAAAGATCGACCGCGCCCAGACGAGCAACGACGAGGTCTGGGACGCTCTTGAGATAGTTATCAAGGAGCATCCCGTGCTCCTGAACCGCGCTCCCACACTTCACAGACTTTCTATCCAGGCATTCGAGCCTGTACTGGTCGAAGGAAGGGCGATCAAGCTTCATCCGCTGGTCTGCACCGCCTTCAACGCCGACTTCGACGGCGACCAGATGCCGGTCCACGTGCCCCTTTCCGCCGAGGCTCAGGCTGAGGCGAGATTCCTTATGCTCTCGGCGAACAACCTGCTCAAGCCGGTCGACGGCCGCGCAGTCACCGTGCCGACTCAGGACATGATCCTGGGATCATATTACCTTACCATCGTTCGCGCCGATGAGAAAGGATGCGGAAACAGATACCGCGACTACGATGAGGCCGTCATGGCCTACAGCGACGGTTATCTCGGGCTGCACGCTCCGATCGCCGTCGGGATGTCGGATGAAAACGGCGGCCACGGCGTCATCGGAATGGTCAGGGGCGAGGACGGCATTCGCAGAGTCAACACCGGCAGCGACGCCGTTACCCTCGGAAGGCTGATCTTCAACCGCAACATTCCCCAGGATCTGGGCTTCGTCGACAGATCTGTCCCCGAAAAGAAATACGAGCTCGAGGTCGCTCAGATTGTGACCAAGAAGGAACTCGGTCAGATCATCAACAGCTGCATCAGAAAGCACACCTCCGCGAAGACCGCCGACATGCTCGACGCGATCAAGGAGACCGGCTACAAGTATTCGACCAGAGCCTCCTTCTCGATATCGGTTTACGATATGACTATCCCGAAGGAGAAGAAAGCGCTGCTCGAGGAGGCCGAAAGCAAGGTCGCCAAGCTCCAGAAGGACTTCAACCGCGGTAAACTCGGCGAAGAAGAGAGATACAACAGCGTCATCAAGGTCTGGAACAAGACGACCGACGACGTCACCAAGGCGCTCCAGGTCGGATTCTCGACCTACAACCCGATCAAGATCATGGCGGATTCGGGCGCCCGCGGATCGATGACACAGATGCGTCAGCTGGCCGGAATGCGCGGACCGATGTTCGCTACGAACGGCAAGACGATGGAGATCCCGATCAAATCGAACTTCCGCGAGGGAATGAAGATATTCGAGTACTTCATGGGAGCCCGTTCATCCAGAAAATCCCTTTCTGACACCGCTCTCCGTACCGCCGACTCCGGCTATCTTACCAGACGTCTCGTCGACGTTTCGCAGGAGATCATCGTCAGAGAGGAAAAGTGCGGAACGACCGAAGGCGCTCTCATCAGCGCGATCTTCGAGAACGACAGGGAGTTCACCCTCTATTCATTCGAAGCGGGCGGCAAGCTTGCCGGAAGCTACGCCTTCGAGGATATCACCGATCCGCGTGACGGAAGCGTAATAGTCGCCGCGAAGGCGAAGATCACCGAAAAGGCGGCCGCAAGGCTCGCGGAAGCCTACGCCGGCAGCGACGACGAGATAAAGATCGTCTCTAAGTCGCTCGAGTCCCTCGAAGACAGACTGCTCGGCAGATTCACGATGGGAGAGGTCGTCGATCCCTCCACCGGGACCGTCATCGCCGGCGACGACGAGATGCTGAACGAAAAGCAGATCGCCGCGATCATAGACGCCGGCATACCCGCCGTAAGGATCAGAACGGTCATCAACTGCAAGGCCAGATACGGTGTCTGCGCGCACTGCTACGGCGCCGACCTTGCCAACGGCAGAAAGATCAATATCGGAGAGGCCGTCGGCATCATAGCCGCACAGTCGATAGGCGAGCCGGGCACGCAGCTTACGATGAGGACCTTCCACACCGGAGGCGTCGCGGGTTCGGATATCACACAGGGTCTGCCCCGTGTCGAAGAGCTCTTTGAGGCAAGGACCCCGAAGAAGCCGGCGGTGATCGCGAAGGCCGACGGCAAGGTCTCTGTCGAAACACGCGCGACCGACAGCGGACCGGTCGACATCGTCAGACTTGAATCGAATGAGCTCGGGGGAAGCAAGGATTATCCCATACCCTTCGGACGCCGTCTGATAGTTTCCGACGGACAGCTGGTAAAGAAGGGACAGCCGCTCACCGAAGGCTCTCTGACTCCGTCAGAGATTATGGAATACCGCAGCAAGGACGCGGTTTACTCCTATATCATCACCGAAGTCCAGAAGGTCTACCGTGCCCAGTCGGTCAACATCAACGACAAACATATAGAGGTCATCGCGAGACAGATGACGAGAAAGGTGAAGATCACCGACCCGGGAGATTCCCAGCTGCTGCTTGACGCAGAGATATCGGTCAACGAATACAACGACATCGTAGCCGACATCGAGCGCCGCAACGCGCTCGGCGAGCGGAATTCGGTCGGAGCGGAGCTCAAAAAACCCGAGAAGAAGGATCTCCTCCTCGGGATCACGAAGGCGGCTCTCGCCACCGAATCCTTCATGTCGGCCGCCTCCTTCCAGGAGACTACGAAGGTCCTCACCGACGCCGCTATAAAGGGCAAGATCGACAATCTGCTCGGACTCAAGGAAAACGTCAGCATCGGAAAGCTGATCCCGGCCGGGACCGGAATGGCATGCTACCGGAATATCGACGTCGTCCCGTCGTCCGAGATCAGGGAGGAGAACGCGGCGGGCGAATGACCGCCCCTTCCTCTTTGAGCAATACCGCTGCCGGAGCGCATCTCTCTGCGCCTTCCGGCAGCGGTAAACAGTTCTTTATCAACGTTTGAAAAGCCCGGTTTTTTTGTGCAAAAGGGAAAATTTTTCTAATTGTTTTCGTTTGTATTGACAAAAAATCCGTTTAATGATATAATATTTTGTCTTTTGTAAAGATGTCATTCGGGCGGAGGGCAGTATCCGCCCGCTGAATAACACAAATAATGAAGAAAGGAGGCAACAGCAAGGGATGCCAACCTTTAACCAGCTTGTCAGACAGGGAAGATCGGATAAGACCTACAAATCCAAGGCGCCGGTTCTCCAGAGCGGATTCAACTCCATCAAGAACGCGACCATAGATCTTCCTTCGCCTCAGAAGCGCGGCGTTTGCACGAAGGTCACCACGACCAGCCCCAAGAAGCCGAACTCAGCGCTCCGCAAGATCGCGAGAGTCCGCCTTTCCAACGGCCTCGAGGCAACCACCTATATCCCCGGTGAAGGTCACAACCTGCAGGAGCACTCGGTCGTCCTCATCAGAGGCGGAAGAGTAAGAGACCTGCCCGGTGTTCGTTACCACATCATCAGGGGCACGCTTGACGCCCAGGGCGTCGCCGCGCGCAGACAGGCACGTTCCAAATACGGAACAAAGACACCGAAGAAATAAGCCGGTGCCGGGTATCCAGCATATTCGCAGCTTGTCACGGATTTATTTGTGTTTATTCACTTATGGATACGCGGCTCGCGCAACACAGAAGAAAATATGCTTTTGAGTACCTATGATTTCATTCAATTCTAATGAAGGAGGGAAGTACAGTGCCGAGAAGAGGCCGTATATCCAAAAGAGATGTTCTGCCGGATCCGCTTTACAAGTCCAAGCTCGTTACGAAGCTTGTCAACAATGTAATGCTTGACGGCAAGAAGGGAGTTGCCCAGACGATTGTCTATGACGCCTTTGCTCAGGTTGAAGCAAAGACGGGCAAGAATCCCCTCGAGGTCTTTGTCGCTGCTCTTGAGAACGTGAGCCCGGTTCTTGAGGTCAAGGCCCGCCGTGTAGGCGGTTCGACCTATCAGGTTCCGCTCGAGGTCAGAGCCGACAGACGCCAGACTCTGGGACTTCGCTGGATGGTAGGATTTGCCAGAAAGCGCGGCGAACGTACGATGGCTGACAGGCTTGCCGCCGAGATTATCGACGCGACAAACAATGCCGGCGGCGCGTTCAAGAAGAAGGAAGAGACCCACAGAATGGCTGAAGCAAACAAGGCGTTTGCTCACTACAGATACTGATCGGGAAATCATCCCGTACAAACCGCACATCATCAATTATCAAAGGAAGACCTTTTAATGCCAAGAGAATATTCGCTCGAGCGTACACGTAATATAGGCATCATGGCACACATCGATGCCGGAAAAACGACTACGACCGAAAGAATACTGTTCTACACGGGAATCAATCACCGCATGGGTGAAACGCATGACGGCGACGCGGTCATGGACTGGATGGAGCAGGAGAAGGAGCGCGGAATAACTATAACCTCCGCCGCCACTACCTGTCACTGGAAGGACCACCGCATCAACATCATCGATACTCCCGGACACGTTGACTTTACCGTCGAAGTCGAGCGCTCACTCAGAGTACTGGACGGCGCGGTAGCCGTTTTCTGCGCCAAGGGCGGGGTCGAGCCCCAGTCCGAGACGGTCTGGAGACAGGCCAACAAGTATAACGTCCCGAGAATAGCCTATGTCAACAAAATGGACATAACCGGTGCGGATTTTTACCGTGTTATCGCGATGATGAAGGACAGGCTCGCTGCCAACCCCGTCCCGATTCAGCTGCCGATAGGCAAAGAAGACGGCTTCAGGGGGATCATCGATCTCATCGACATGGTCGCGGACGTCTACTATGACGATCTGGGCAAGGACATGAGGACCGAACCCATCCCCGAAGACATGCTCGCCGACGCCGAACGCTACCGCTCGGAAATGATCGAAACGGCCGCCGAGGTCGATGAGGATCTTTTTGAGAAATACTGTTCGGGAGAGGATATCTCCTCCGAAGAGATTAAGACGGCGATCCGCAAGGCAACACTCGCGAATCACCTCGTCCCGGTCGTCTGCGGCACATCTTTCAAAAACAAGGGAGTGCAGAAACTGCTCGACGCCATTATCGACTATCTGCCTGCGCCTACCGAGGTCCCTCCGGTCCCGGGTGTCCATCCCGTCTCCGGAGCCGAGGAGTTCAGGAAGGCCGACGACAGCGAACCTTTTTCGGCACTCGCCTTCAAGATAATGACCGATCCCTTCGTCGGAAGGCTCTGCTTCTTCAGGGTATATTCGGGAACGCTCAACTCGGGCGACATCGTCTGGAACGCCACCAAGGGCAAGCGCGAGAGGATGGGGCGCATCGTTCAGATGCACGCCAACGCCAGAAAGGACCTCGATACCGTCTATTCGGGCGACATCGCCGCCGTGGTCGCGGTAAAGAACACGACCACCGGAGACACTCTCTGCGATGAGAAGGCCCCGATCGTGCTTGAAAACATGGAGTTCCCCGAACCCGTCATAAGCGTCGCGATCGAACCCAAGACGCGCGCCGGACAGGAGAAGATGAGCGACGCGCTCGCGAAGCTCGCCGAAGAGGACCCGACCTTCAGGACCTATACCGATTCCGAGACCGGTCAGACCATCATCGCCGGTATGGGTGAGCTTCACCTTGAAATTATCGTAGATAGACTTCTCCGTGAATTCAAAGTCGAAGCAAATATCGGTAAGCCCCAGGTTGCATATAAGGAAACT
>ONVJ01000096.1 GCA_900321265.1 uncultured Eubacteriales bacterium | reverse complement strand
GTCTCGCCGACGTCGCGTCCGTCAAGCAGAATGTGGATTCTGACCTTTGCCACCTTCTCCTCCGAGGCGCGGAGGATCATTGCCTTCAGATGGTCGATATGAGAGTGGACGTTCCCGTCTGAGAAGAGACCGAGAAAATGAAGCGTTCCCCCGCTTTCCTTAACATTACCGACAAGAGTCTTCCAGCTGTCGGAGGCGAACATCTTTCCCGACGCGATCGACTGCGACACCAGCTTTGCACCCTGAGCAAAGACCTGGCCGGAGCCCAGCGCGTTGTGACCGACCTCGCTGTTGCCCATGTCGTCGTCGGTCGGAAGGCCGACCGCGGTCCCGTGAGCCTTGAGCTTTACCCAGGGAGCCGTGGCGAAGAGGCGGTCAAGCGTCTGAGTATAAGCCCTGGAGACGGCGTTTGCGGGGCCTTCGGGCGCGAGTCCGACCCCGTCCATAACTACAACAAGGACCGGGCCTTTTACCGGAGCTGCGTTTGATTTCTTCAACTGTTTCATCTGCGATACCTCATTTGTTTTTTTAGCGTGATTATTATACTTTTTTTTGGCTCTTTTGTCAAGGTGAAAGAAGGCCAAAAATAAGGTTTGAAGCTGATTGAATCAGAGAATTGATACGGTTCCCCCGGCGGCGCTTTTCACCGCGAAGCATGGTCAGGTCACGGCAGACGCCGCGGGAAACGTACGAACGCAAAAAAATCGGGCAGACAAAAAGGCTCTGAAACAAGTAATATTGACAATTCTTATAAAGAGTGATAAAATATAATAAATTAGTGTTAAAAGGAGGAGATCGCATTGAGACCGAGAAAGCCCCACCCCTATCTGACGATAATCCTGTCATTCGCCGGCGTGATCGCGGTCGGAACGCTTCTGCTCCTCCTGCCGGTCTCCTCCGCTTCGGCAAAGCCGGTAAAGCCGCTTACGGCTCTCTTCTCCGCAACCAGCGCGGTATGCGTCACCGGCCTTTCGGTGATCGACATATCCGCCGAGCTTTCCGGCTTCGGCCAGACGGTCATGGCCCTGCTGATGGAGATCGGCGGGCTTTCGATCATCACTGTCGCCGTATTCGTTTTTACCGTTATAGGCGGCAGGATAGGTATATACGAGCGCTTCCTGCTTCGCGAGTCTCTCGGGCAGGATTCTGCCGGGACCGTCACAAAGCTCGTCATGAAGATCGTCAGCATAGCGCTGGTGATCCAGTCCGCGGGTCTTCTTCTGAACTTCGGCGCCTTTCTCCTCACATACCCCGGCGAACCGCTGAAAGCGCTGAAGTTTGCCGCCTTCCATACCGTTTCGGCATACAACAACGCCGGTTTCGACATCTTCGGCTCCGACAGCATGCAAAGCATGAGAGACAATATTCCGGTAAACCTGTCTACCGCCTTCATGATAATCTCCGGGGGCATAGGCTTTCCGGTCATATCCGAACTGATATCGAAGCGCAAAAACAAGTATATCACTCTCAACACAAAGCTCTGCCTGATATCCACCGCGGTCCTGATTATTACCGGGACTCTGGCGATCAAGCTGCTGGGCGGCTTCGGATGGCTTGAATCCTTCTTTACCTCTGTGACCTCGAGGACGGCCGGATTTTCGACACTCGACCTCTCGGTGCTCTCGGAGAAACCGGCGGTATACGCAGTTGTAATCGGTCTGATGGTGACCGGCGCCTGTCCCTGCTCCACCGGAGGCGGGATCAAGACGACGACGATAGCCGTCATACTGCTTGCGGTCTGTTTCTACGCGGTAAACAGAAAGACTCACGCTTTCGGCAGAAACATCCCCGAATCGGTCATCTTCAAGGCCTTCGTGCTTCTCACTGTAGCTGTAATGATAATCTCGACCGGCACACTGGTTCTGTCGGCGATCCAGCCCGAGCTCGGTCTTGACAGGATCCTTTTCGAGGTCGTCTCGGCATTCTCTACCACAGGCCTTTCCATGGGAATCACATCCTCCCTTTCCTCCGCATCGAGAATCGTTATCATAATACTCATGTTCATAGGCAGACTTGGACCGCTTACCGTCATCAGCATGGTCAACCGCAACTGGATGACCGCAGGAGACGATCCGGTGACATATCCCGACGGAAACATACTGGTCGGCTGAGCGAAATCAGATATACAAGAGACCGGCGGCATGCGCGGATGCCCTGAACCCGCGCGGATGAAAAAGATGAAAACAGATAAAAGCTTTATTGTAATAGGACTCGGACGGTTCGGACTCAACGTCGCGAGGATCCTCTCGACGGGCGGCGCCGACGTGATCGGTATCGACCTCAATCCCAACATCGTCGCAGAGGCGGTCGATCTTATCCCGCACTGCGCAATCGCCGACGCCACGAACATCGACGCACTCAGAAAGCTGGGCGCCGAGGCGATCGATCACGCGGTCGTGGCCATCGGGAACAACCTTCAGAACTCGGTCCTTACTCTTATAAACCTAAAAAAGCTGAAGATAGGCAGGATCACGGTGAGAGCCGACGACGAGGATCACGCCGAGGTATTCAGGGCGCTGGGGGCGAACGAGGTAATAATCCCGGAGGAATCCTCCGCAGTCTCCCTCGGCTATCAGATAATGTCGGACAGTGTTCTCGACTATTATAAGGTATCCGAAAACTACGCGATGGTCCAGATCTCGGTCGGAAAGGGCATAACCCCCTTCACGCTCGAGGAGATGGACGTGCGCAACCGCTTTGATATCAACATAATCGGGTTTATAAAGAACGAAGACTTCATACTGGCAAAGGGGTCTGATCTGATCGAGCCCGGTCTTATCGTCGTCGCGGTAGGAACAAGGAAAAAACTGTTTGAGTTTGACAGACTGCTGAACGGAGACGGCGCGGAAAAGAAATTTGTTCCGCTGTCCGCCACCCGAAAGAAGCAGTCGGGGAAAAAAGGCGGAAAACGCTGAAGGCGGCATTCCGCCCGCATCATCGGAAATAATCATTTGAAATGAAAGGCAGGAATCAAAAAAGACCATGTCTGACAAGAAACCAACCGGGAGAGAAAGAGATCCGTCAGGACAGTCGGGATCGGTAGGCAGACGCGGCGAAGGACTGGGCCAGGGTCCGGTCGGCGGCGGAGGCGGTTACGGAGGACGTCCGGGGACCGGCAGCGGCAGCGGCGGCGGACAGCGCGCATCCTCCTCATCCTCATCTTCTTCTGCCCTCGGAGGCCTCCTTTCGCTTCTGCTGGGAGGAAAATCGACCAAAACGATAATAATCATTCTGGTCGTCGCCGTGATACTGTTCGCTGTCTTCGGCGGATTTAAGAAGTGCTCGACGAACACCGGCACTCTCTCCTCCTTCGTTCCCTCCTCCACCTATGAAGGCGGATGGACGAGAGGTGACAACACCGGAAAGCTGAACACGAATGTCGCCTCGGGCGCCCGCGCGAAATACACCTCTGTCATGGGAGGCGGTCAGGACAGCTTCACCGTCATGGTCTATATGTGCGGGACCGACCTCGAATCAAAGAGCGGGATGGCCTCGGCAGATCTCGGCGAGATGGCTGCGGCGACCCTTGACAACAACAAGCTTCAGATCATCGTCTATACAGGCGGCTGCACCGGCTGGAAGACGACTCAGATAAGCAATACGACAAACCAGATCTGGCGGGTTAAGCACGGATCGATCGAACGGCTTGAGAGCGACGCCGGGAACGTCTCGATGACGAAGCCTGCGACCCTCACATCATTCATAAAATGGTGTGCGGAAAAATATCCCGCGAACCGCAACATGCTCATCTTCTGGGACCACGGAGGCGGCTCGCTCAGCGGATACGGATACGACCAGCGCTTCACCTCATCGGGATCGATGTCCCTCGCGGGGATCAACACCGCTCTGAAGGACGCGGGAGTCAAATTCGACATCATCGGCTTCGACGCCTGCCTGATGGCGACGGCGGAGAACGCCCTGATGCTCTCGAACTACGCAGACTACCTCATCGCGTCGGAGGAGACCGAGCCGGGTCTGGGCTGGTATTACACCGGCTGGCTAAACGACCTCTCGGCCAACACCTCGGTCTCATCGATCGAGATAGGCAAGAAGATCGCCGACGACTTCACCGATACCTGCGCAAAGAAGCTCGATTCTCCCAAGACGACGCTTTCGATCATAGACCTCGCCGAATTCTCGGCGACCTTCCCCGATACGCTGAAGAGCTTCGCGAGCAAGACTCTCGAGCTGATCGATTCGGATAAATACACCGAGGTTTCCGAAGCCAGAAGCGGCACGCGGGAGTTCTCGGTGAGCAGCCAGATCGACCAGGTCGACCTCGTCAACCTCGCCGACCGCATGAACACCTCGGAGGGCAAGGCACTTTCGGAGGCGATACTCAGCGCGGTCAAATACAACCGCACCTCCCCGTCGATGACGAATTCCTACGGTGTCTCGATCTACTTCCCGCTGAAGAAGGTCTCAAAGGTGGATTCCGCCGTCACCGCCTACTCCGCCATCGGCATGGACAGCGAGTACTCAAAGTGCATCTCCACCTTCGCCGGAATGGAGGTCGCCGGACAGGTAAGCTCGGGAGGGACAAGCAATCCTCTGTCGGCGCTTACCGGAAGCCTGACCGACGGCTCGCCCTCTATCACCGGCAACCTGCTCACGAATCTGCTCGGAAGCTTTGTCGGCGGAGGCTCGGGCGTCTCGATCGACGGACTGACCTCCTCGAACTCCTCCTTCCTGTCGCTGCTTGATATAGGCAAGGCATCCTCCTTCGTCTCGGCCAACGCCCTCAACGCCTCCGACTTCGTCTTCATAAACGACGGCGGACGCAGAGTTGTCCGGCTCTCCGACGAAAAGTGGGAACTTGTTTCCAACATCGAGCTCAACGTCTTCGTCGACGACGGCAAGGGCTATATCGACATGGGCCTTGACAGCGTCTTTGAGACCGACGGCAACGACCTTATCGCCGAATACGACGGCATGTGGCCCTCGGTCAACGGGCAGCCGGTCGCCTTCTACCATCTGACGACGGTCACCGAAGGCGACAGCTACACGATCACCGGACGCATCCCGGTAATGATCGACGGTGAACGCGCCGATCTCATCGCGGTATACGAAAAAGGCAAGGGCGGAAAGATCACCTCTGTCAGCTACGAATATGCCTCCGAAGAGACCGAGACGGTGGCTAAGTCGATCGACATCACAGAACTTGAGAAGGGCGCGAAGATAGACTTCGTCGCCGACTACTACAGCTATTCGGGCGAGTATCAGGACAGCTACTTCATCGGAGAACAGATCGTCTTCGACGGGACGCTCACCCTGAAGGACATCACTCTGACGAACAAGACCAGCGCCACATACCGCATCACCGACATCTACGGCCAGCACTTCTGGACCGACGAGATGAACTGATTAAACAAACTCATCTGCAATAATTCCGGCGGCGGTCGTTTTGACCGCCGCCGGAATATTCTAACTGAGACGAAATCAGTTTCCGTCCTCCGCGTCGCAGGCCTTGAGGAATTCGATGCAACGCCGCGCCTCGTCGGGGCCGTCGGGCTTGAGCGTCTCGCTCTCGACGATCATGACGATCCCCTTTTCGATCGCCTGGCGCCTGACGTCCTTTACAGGAGCCTCGCCCTCTCCGAGGGGCATTCCCTTGCCT
>ONVJ01000072.1 GCA_900321265.1 uncultured Eubacteriales bacterium | reverse complement strand
GATGACGGTATAGTCGGTCTTCAGGACCGCGTCGGTAAAGTTGACGACCGCGCGGAGGTATCTTTCGTCGAGCGTCACCCGGTAGAGCTCAGCGACACCCTCGAAGAAGGACATCGTCTCGTAAGCCTTGACCACGGGATACTTGTATGGCGGGATCTCGTTCTTAAGGGCGAGTTCAAAGACGTCTCCGAGCTTGCACCCACCGGTCCCGACTATGTATTTCGCGAAATCGAGATACTTTTCGTCCCCTGTCAGCGAATAGAGCTTGACCGTCGGCTCGAGTATCGAGCAGGAGTTTATCCCTCCCCATGCGGTCGACGTATCGACGATGCTCATCTTCCCCTCTCCGGGGCCCACTTTGCTCATGATATATCCCATGTGAGCGCAGAGCGCGGCCGTTATGCGGTTGCGGAGTGTCTCTTCGGGACAGATGTCCCAGAAGTACTCGAGCCCGAGCAGGACGTATTTGCGGCACCACATGTCCCATCCGAAGAACTCCTTATCCCTTGGATAGGAGGAGATCCTTCCGTCGGGATCGGCGGTGTCGAGCAGACCGATGACCGCCTCGCGGATCACCGAGTAGAGTTCTTCGTCGCGCGTCACGCGGAAGACGAAGCAGGCTCCGCGCATCATCTTGCCCCAGTATTCTCCACGCCATCCGCCGTTTTCGGCGTCCGGCCTCGTTCTGAACATCTCGACGAACACCTTCCACAGAACGGTGTTTTTCAGCTGTTTTCTCGCGACAAGCCCGGCCGTCCGGTATACCGTTCCGGCCGATTCCGCCCGCATCGGCATCTCGAGCAGCCTGTCGGTCCGCTCCCTGCCCGCGTACATCGGATTGCCGTAAATGCTCATGTCAAGTCTGCCGTTCTTCATAACGCTTTTCCTCCCGATCTTTTCAGGGCTCCGCGGTCATGCCGCAACGCGGCTGCGCGGCGCATTTTCTTTGGCGCCGCGAAAAACCGTTTGTGCTTTGTCACTTATAATTTTACCACAATTTCGCAGGCAAATCAACCTTTGGCCGCAGGAGTTTTGATCCCTGAGCATTATTTTTCCGCAGACGGTTGACAAATAATGCATATTGTGATAATATAGAATATAATTCCACGCAGCCGTTCAAGGCGGTCGGAAGCCCCATCTCTTTCCGGGCTTTCCAACGCCCCGTTCAACCGTACGCCGGACATGTCCGCCTCATCGGTCGCGTCACTTCAATTCGACTTTCTGAGCGGAACGGAATAATCTCCACTGTCTTTTTCAGCAAAACAGAGGTATCGATAATGAGAACGAGAAAAAATCCCGGCCCCCGGCAGGAAGCCTTTCTCAAGGCGGCGACGGCGCTCTTCCTTGAAAAGGGCTTTGACGGCGTTTCGGTCAGGGACATCCTCGATACGGTCGACGACAAGAGTTCCTCCCCCAGCGTGCTTTACTACTACTTCCCCTCCAAGGAGGATCTCTACAGATCCTGTCTTGAGAGAGCGATCAGGGATTATATAACCTCTCTCGAAGAAGCGCTCACCACCGAAGTCAGGAGTGAAGAGGAACGGGTGATCCTTCTTATTTCCTGCATTGACCGGTATATCCTGAAGGGCAAGAAGCTGATGTCGCCGGGTTCAACCTCCGGGCACAGGCTCTTCGTGCTGGATATGAGAGACAGAGTCAAGACGCGGATCGCCGATCTCTGGAAGAAGGCCCTGACCGAGAGATTCGGATTCGAAGAAGATGAAGCCCGGATAAAGGGCATCTTCCTTTCGGGAGGCATCGGAGAACTGGTGATGTTCTATCTGACCGATGCCGTCGAGACGGGTAAGACGCTGGACGAATTTCTTGAATCGGCGATCAGGCTGAGCTGCTCCGCCATCTCTATCGGCAAAGAGCGCACCGAACGCTTCGTCGAAGCGATGAAGCGCTTCAGATCAGAAAAAAAAGAAGATATCGATCCGGCTTGAAAAGGCAGGTCAAAATAGAATTCAGCAACGACAGAACCGCAAAAAACCGGCCGTCCCGGCCGAAAATAAAAAAATATAAAAAACAATTATAAGGAGATGCCCGACAATGAAACGAATCAATCTGATGACGCTCGCCGTCATTCTTTCGTTACTGATGATCGCCGGAACGCTCGCTGGATGCGGAAAGCCTACGGGCGGTGAAGAAGACACGACCGCAGCCAATGTAACGACAGCGCCCGATCAGTCGCAGCCGGCGGAGACAAAGCTTCAGCCGAACCTCCCGGATACCTTCTGGGACCGCGAGTTCAGGATCCTTGGCAACAGCGAAAGCAACCACACTTCCTGGCCGAACTTCGAGCTTTACGCCGAAGACCTGAACGGCGAGGCTATGAACGACTCGGTCTTTTCCCGCAATGAGCAGGTCAAAGCAAAATACGGCATCACGGTCAAACAGACACTCGTCAATGATCCGAGCCAGTATATCCCCATCGAATACTCATCGGGGGAGGACAACTATGATCTGGTCTTTGCGTATATCAGAGACATCGGCGGGCTTGCGCAGAAAGGGTATTTCCTCGATCTTTACTCCCTCGACAACGCCGATCTCACAAAGCCCTGGTGGAACCAGACCGTCAATGACACCGTGTCGGTCAAGGGACATCTTTTCTTCGGCGCCAGCGATTTCTCCATCAGGGACAAAAACCGCGTTCAGCTGATCGTAGCGGACGATCAGCTGCTCTCCGACCTCAAGCTTGATCCGGTACCCGGGCTCGTGCGCTCGAACGGATGGACCGCCGAAAAGATGGAGGAGTACGTGACCGCCGCGAGCCGCGACCTCAACGGCGACGGGAAGCATACCAAGGAGGATCAGTACGGGATCGTCATGCATTCATATGACGCCTATGCCGCTCTCTGCTTCGGATTCGGAATCAGGCTTATCGACAAGGATGAGAACGACTGCCTCGCTATCGTCGAAGAAAACGAGCGCGCAATAGACGCCATCGACGCCGTGCTGAGCATCTGCAGGACAGAGACCTACATGACTCCCGAGAAATACGACAAGAACTGGGATCTTCCCTACGACACCTTCTGCGACGGACGGGCGCTCTTCAAGGTCACGATTCTCCACTCTCTGAGCGATTTCAACAGCGACTGCAATTTCGACTTTACGGTATGTCCTCTTCCCAAGCTCAACGCAGATCAGGAAAAATACTATACCATCCCCGACAAGATCTGCATGCTGTATGCCGTTCCGGTGACCGACAAGGATCCCGCCTTCGCCGGATTCGCGCTTGAGGCCTTCTCCTACGCCTCGACCGACACGACGCTTGTCACCTTTATCGATATACTCGCCAAGACCAGGAACGTCCGGAACGCCGACAGCGTCGAGATGATCAATATAATCCTCGACGGCGTCGTCTACGACAACAGCATCTTCTATTCGTCGACCGTCAAGCTGTACGGCATTCTGAACAACACCATCCCCACCGTCGAGAGGAACAACTTCTCCTCGGCTCTGAAAAGCGCGGCAAAAGCGTCAAAGCCGGTCATCGATTCGATAAACGACGCGTTTGCAGACTGAGAGCGTATTTCACCTGCCGCAGGCAGATTTCACTTGCCCGAAGGGCAAATTTCACAGAAAAAACCTCGCTTACGCGAGGTTTTTTCTGGCTGGGGTGGCCGGATTCGGACCGACGAGTGAAGGAGTCAAAGTCCTTTGCCTTACCGCTTGGCTACACCCCATTGAGAGAGGCTGTTAAAAAACTCGCTACGCGATTTTTTTTAACTAGCCGACGAGCAATTGCTCGCCGCGAGACCGCGGCGTTTTTGCCCGTT
>ONVJ01000073.1 GCA_900321265.1 uncultured Eubacteriales bacterium | reverse complement strand
CGCATCCTACGTGCTCGCCGCCGCCGCCGAAAAGGGTTCCGGACGGTTCGTCTGGGTCGCTTCGGCCGATATGATCACCGACACCTTCATCAACGGGACCGGCGGATACAACCTCGCCTTTCCCGATGGCATCCTGACCTGGATGCAGTCATCCTACACCTCCTCTCTGGGAAGCATCGATTCGATCAGCATGTCGACCCCGACTCTGACGGTCAGCGAGGGACAGGCGAACTTCTGGGGAGGAGTCCTGATATTCATCGTGCCGCTGGCATGCGTCGCGGCGGCGGTGGCGATCGTGGTCGTCCGCAGAAGAAGATAACGGAAATGCCGCGGTCATCTCCATTTTGGGCATTCAGATGAAAAAAAACAGCAAAAGACTGAGAAACATAATAATTCTCGCGGGGGTCCTTCTCCTTCTCATCGCTCTCTTCCTGGCGATCAAGCTCGGAAGCAGGGAGGACGGGGAGGAGACCGGGACACAGACCGAAGCCTATACCGTCGCGAACCTCGATCCCCAGACGCTTACCGGCATAAGTCTGGCGGTAAAGGGATCGGACGAGCTCGTCTTCACTCTGAAGGAAGATCAGACCGGATGGGTCTGGTCGGGGGACGGGACCGTCCCGCTTGACAACAACGCCTTTGCCAACGTCGTAACCGCGCTGAACGGCGCGACGTCGGGACACCGGCTTACCGGTGTGACAGCTGAGGAATCCGAAAGCTACGGCCTTTCTGATCCGAGGGTCAGGATCGGGTTCTCCTTCTCGGACGGCAGCGTCTGGAGCGGACTCGTCGGTAACTACAACTCATTCTCGAAGGGCTATTATTTCACGACCGGAGAGGACGGCTCGACCGTCTACCTGATTTCCGAGTCGGCAGGGAATTCGCTCATGCTCGATATCTCGGACTTCCTGCTCCGGGACGAGCCGCCCGAAGTCACCGCCGCCGGAATCAGGACGCTGACCTTCGAAAAGGGCGGAAGCAGCTTCGTATACAGCTATTATCCTTCGGGAAATCCCGACTGCTACACCGACTCCTTCAGGTGGTTCCTTTCGGTCGACGGAGGCGCGGAGATCCCCGTGTCTCCCGCTCTCGGCGACAGGCTTGCTTCTGCGATGACTTCCCTCTACTTCGACGACTGTCTCGCTTTCAGGTCTGACACCGATCTTTCGGCATACGGACTTGACGATCCGGTCAGGATGACGCTCGCCTACACGGTATCCGAGACTGTCTCGGATTCCACGACCGGGACCGAGACGACGGTGAAGAAGGATGCCGAATGGGTCCTGCTGCTGGGAGGGAGCGACGAAGACGGAGCGTTTTACGTAAAGACCGAATCCTCGAACCTGGTATATACATCCGGGTATTCCGAGACTCTTGCCGTCCTCTCGGGAGGAGACCTGACAAAGATCAGGCCCTCCGAGCTCGTGCTCTTCAATCCTTCGATGACCGACCGCATAGACTTCAGCGCGGGCTCGACGAGCCTCGGCGTAGTCATAACCCACGGCGATTCGGGCGAATCATACTCGAACGCCTCGGGCGCCGATCTGAATTATACCGAATATTCGGCTCTCGCCGACAGACTGACCGGGACAGCCGCCTCGTCGAACACCTCTCTCGTCGAGTCCGACTCATCCGTTCTGTCGGATACACCGGTCTTCTCGGTTGTATTCACATTCCGAGAGAGCATAGCCGAATTGAAGATAACCCCCTGGTCGCAGAACTGGTACAGGGTCTCCTTCTTCGGAAGGGACGATCAGCTGATCACCGCCGGCGATCTCGGAGAGCTGACCGCCGCTCTTGAAGCGGCTGCCGGATGACGGCCGGGACCGATCGGAAATGGGACTGTTTGACATTTTCAAAGGAAAAAAGGACCCCGACAACGTCAGATTCCGGCGCGAGATGGCCGAAAGGATCGCCGGTCACAGGATAAGATACGTGACCGAGCGGAAGGAGGACGTCGACGAGGTCATAGGCAGAGAGGGAAGCCTCTCGGTCAGGGACGGGGAGTTCATCGTCTTCGCCTCCTCGAATATCCTCTTCCGCTGCGAGGTCGATGACCTGCGCGCCTGGGAGCTCCTGTCGAAGGACGGGGTGGTCCTGACGGCTCACGACCTCGAACACGGGGGAGCCGAACGCACGATCATCGTATATTACGTCTACTACAGATAATACCTGAACTGTTCGGGCGCGGCGTGGTAGGCCGAGGGGGCCTTCCCCGGTCCTCCCCGCCGCGCTCTGTTTCCGATGTCTGAAAGGGAAAGACTATGGTTTATTTCAACGTGACCGGCATGTCCTGCGCCGCATGCCAGGCGAGGGTCGAAAAGGCAGTCGGCGGCCTGCCGGGCGTGACCTCCTGCGCGGTCAGCCTGCTGACGAATTCAATGGGAGTCGAGGGCACCGCGTCGGAACGGGATATAATAAAAGCGGTCGAAAAGGCAGGATACCGGGCATCGGTCAGGGGAGATGCGGGAGCCCCGGCGGGCGTCGGAAAGGCAGCGGACGGCGGGATGCTGCCCCCCGATACCGAGAAACCGGCTCTCGTCCGGAGGCTGATACTGTCGGCGGTCTTTCTTTTCGCGCTGATGTACATAACGATGGGGCACCACATGCTGTCCCTTCCGGTGCCGCCCTTCTTCGAGGGGAATCCCCTGGCTCTGACGCTGATGCAGCTGCTGCTCGCGGCTGCGGTCATGATCATAAACCGCAGATTCTTTGAGAGCGGGACACGTGCGCTCTTCTCGGGCGCGCCGAACATGGACACCCTCGTGGCCATCGGATCGGCCGTCTCCTTCGGATGGAGCACCTTCGTCTTCTTTAAGATGTGCGGGATGTCGGTGTCGGGTGCCCCGGTGTCCGAGCTTGCCGCCGTCGCCGGGGAGGAGCTTTATTTCGAGTCGGCCGCCATGATCCCCGCGCTCATCACCGTCGGCAAGCTGCTTGAGGCTGTCGCGAAGGGGAAGACGACCGACGCGCTCAGAGATCTGATAAAGCTCAAGCCCGCCCGCGCCAGACTTGTCCGCGAAGGTGAGGAGACAGAGGTCGACGCCGCGTCGCTCGTCCCCGGCGACATCTTCGCCCTGAAGCCGGGCGACAGCATACCCGCCGACGGAGTCGTCGTCGGCGGAAACAGCTCGGTCGACGAATCCGCCCTGACGGGAGAATCGATCCCGGTCGGGAAGGCCGAGGGAGACACGGTCAGCGCCGCCACCGTCAACGTCACCGGGTATCTCAGATGCCGCGTCACCCGCGTCGGCGAGGATATGTCGATAAGCAGGATAATAAAGACGGTCGCAGACGCCTCCGCGACCAAGGCGCCGATCGCGAGGGTGGCCGACAAAGTCTCGGGCGTATTCGTGCCGGCGGTCATGGCGATCGCGGCGGCGGTCACCGCCGGATGGCTCATAGCCGGCGCCGGGGTATCCGACGCGCTGGCGAGGGGCATCAGCGTCCTCGTCATCTCATGTCCCTGCGCCCTCGGCCTCGCGACGCCGGTCGCGATAATGGTCGGAAACGGTCTCGGGGCGAAGAACGGTATACTTATTCGCACCGGAGAGGCCCTCGAGACGGTCGGAAAGACGGATATCGCCGTCCTCGACAAGACGGGCACCGTGACGTCGGGGAAGCCGGTCGTGACAGATATCCTCCCGGCGGAGGGCTTTGACGAGGCAGGCCTCCTCCGCGCCGCCCTGTCTGTCGAGGCAAAGAGCTCGCATCCGCTAGCGCTGGCGATCGCCGCCGAAGGCGAAGCGCGGGGCATCCTTCCCGCGGACGTGTCGGATTTCACAATCCTGCCCGGAAAGGGGATCGAGGCCGTCCTTGAAGGAAGCGTCATCCGCGCCGGGAACAGAGGCTTCATATCCGAATCCTGCGCCGGAGCCGAAGGGCTCTTCGAGGCGGGCGAGAGGCTTGCCGCCGGCGGAAAGACACCGCTCTATTTCTCCTGCGGCGACAGACCCGCCGGCATGATCGCCGTCGCAGACGTGATAAAGCCCGGCTCGGCGGAGGCGGTAAAACAGCTTGGGAACTTAGGCGTCGAGGTCGTCATGCTCACCGGAGACAATCCCGCCACCGCGGCATATATCGGAGACGCGGCGGGGATAGGACGGGTCGCTGCCGGACTCATGCCCGAGGACAAGTCGGAGTCGGTCGACGCGCTGAGGAAGATCGGGAAGGTGGCAATGGTCGGCGACGGCATAAACGACGCTCCGGCGATCATGAAGTCGGACGTCGGCATCGCCATCGGAGCCGGGACCGACGTGGCCGTCGACAGCGCCTCTGTGGTGCTCGTGAACAGCGACCTTTCTGATGTCCCGGCGGTGATAAGGCTGGGCAGAGCCGTGCTCCGGAACGTCTACGAGAACCTCTTCTGGGCCTTCTTCTACAATATCATCTGCATCCCGCTGGCTGCCGGGCTCTTCGGCCTGAAAATGAAGCCGATGTACGGCGCCGCCGCGATGAGCCTCTCAAGCGTCACGGTATGCCTGAACGCACTGAGACTCAAATTCTTCAAGATGAAGGATCCCTCGCGCGACCGTCCGCGTAGAAGACGCGGAGGGATCCGCGCAGGCGAGATCGACGACGCGCTGCGGGGACTTTCCGCCGGATGCGGGACAGCCTGCGCGGCGGGATCGCCGTCGGAGACCGGGAGCGAAGCCGCCGGACAGGTAGTGATATCGGTCGGCGGGATGATGTGCGGCCACTGCGAGGCCGCCGTGTCGGCCGCCCTTGAGAAGCTTGACTTTATCTCATCCGCCAAGGCCGATCATGCCTCGGGCAGGGTGGAGATCATGCTGTCGGGAGACTTTGACGGGGCGGCGGTGAAAGCCGCCGTCGAGGCAGAGGATTATACCTACGGGGGAATTATAAAGACATGAACGTCAGGGAAGATCAGGTGTCCGGAACGGTCGAGAACAGATTCACGAGACTCGAACCGCTCCTCGGGACCGGGGCGATCGGTAAGCTCGCCGCCTCGGGGGTGATCCTCTTCGGCGTCGGCGGAGTCGGCTGCGCCGCGGCCGAGGCGCTCGCCAGATGCGGCGTGGGAAGGATAGGCCTTGTCGACAGCGACGTCTTCACACCGTCGAACCTCAACCGTCAGCTCTTCGCGACGGTATCGGCGCTGGGCAGAAAAAAGGTCGACGTCGCGGCAGAGAGGATAGCCGATATCGCTCCGGAATGCGAAGTCCGCAAATACGATTTCTTCTATGCTCCCGAAACGGCGGAACTTGTCGACCTTTCGGAATATGATTATATCATCGACGCGATAGACACCGTCAGGGCCAAGGTCGAGCTCGCCGTCCGCGCCGCGGAGGCCGGAGTGAGGATCATAAGCTGCATGGGGACGGGCAACAGGCTCGATCCCTCGGCGCTGCGCGTCGCCGACATCTACGGGACGTCGGGCGATCCCCTGGCAAAGGTCATGAGGCATGAGCTCCGCGCGAGAGGGATCGCTTCGCTGAAGGTCGTCTGCTCGACCGAGCAGCCTGTCCCCGCCTCGGTCCCCGGATCGGGGGGCAGACATGCCCCTGCGAGTAGCCCCTTCGTCCCGCCCGCCGCCGGCCTGCTGCTCGCCTCCGAAACGGTAAGGGATCTGATAGGAAAATGATCAAAGGGGGTGTTTAAAAACTCGTGAGGCGAGTTTTTAAACACCCCTGCGACATTTTTCTCGGCACGAGACCGTGCCGTTTTTGCCCT
>ONVJ01000233.1 GCA_900321265.1 uncultured Eubacteriales bacterium | reverse complement strand
GCCGCGTGCTGCGAGGTCGTCGGGGCGCACATGATCGCGTACTGGTGGATCTTCGTCATCTGCGAGAGTATCTCGCGCGGGCCGCAGGCGTATCCGAGTCGCCAGCCCGTCATCGAGAAGGCCTTTGAAAAACCGTTCACGGTGACAGTCCGCTCGAACATCCCGCCGACCGACGCCGGCGAGACATGCCGCTGTCCGAAGGTCAGCTCGGCGTAGATCTCGTCGGATATGACGATGACGTCGGTTCCTGCAAGGACCTCCGAGAGCGCCTCGATATCCTTCCGCTCCATGATCGCCCCGGTGGGGTTGCAGGGGTAGGGAAGTATGAGAGCCTTCGTGCGCGGTGACAGAGCCGCCCTCAGCTGTCCCGGAGTGAGTCTGAAGTCGTCCTCCGCCTTAGTCTCGATTATCACCGGGACGCCGCCAGCCAGCCTCGTTACAGGCTCGTAGCAGACGTAGCTCGGCTGGGGGATGATGACCTCGTCGCCGGGGGAGACGAGCGCGCGGATCGCGCAGTCGATCGCCTCGCTGCCGCCGACGGTGAGAAGTATCTCACCCTCCGGGGAATAATCGAGTCGGTATTTTCTGCTTACATAATCGGCGATCTCGCGTCTGAGCGAGACAAGGCCCGAATTTGAGGTGTATTTTGTCTTTCCTCTTTCGAGCGACATGATGCCCGCCTTGCGTATGAACCAGGGCGTCTGGAAATCCGGCTCGCCGACGCCGAGCGAGATGACGTCCTCCATAGTCGCGGCGATATCGAAGAACTTCCTGATGCCCGACGGCTTCATACCGGTGACCGTCGGGTTCAGGACAGAATCATAGTCGATCATATGAGACTCTCGCATCTGTCGTCGTCCTCGTCGCCGATGAGGACCACGTCGAGTTCCTTGTATCTGCGCATCACAAAATGTGTGGCGGTGGAGGTGACCGATTCCATCGCGGCCAGCTCCTTGGCGACGAAATTCGCCACCTCCTGCAGCGTCCGTCCCTTTACGACGACCGAAAGATCGAAGGTCCCCGACATCAGGTAGACGGTCTCGACGTTTGTGTATGCCGAGATCCTCGCGGCGATGTCCTCAAAGCCCAGGTCGGGCTTGGGGACGACCTTGAGCTCGACGATCGCCGATACGTAGGCGTCGTCGAACTTGTCCCAGTCCACGACCGCCTTGTAGCCTCTTATGAGCTTTTCCTTTTCAAGGCGCTTTATTTCCTTTTCGACTTCCTCCTCGCTCTTTCCCGTCATCGCGGCAAGCTCCGCATTCGTATATCTGGCGTTCTGGGCGAGTATCTTCAGGATCTCAGGTTTTGATGTCATTATGTTTCTCCTTTTGCGGGCTGCGGTTTTCGGGTTATGCCGTGTTTGGGCTTCGCGCCGGTGAGGCGTTACCGTTCGGCGACACGCCGGTGAGACGTTTTCCCTGCGTCCGTCAGCTTCCGGCAAGCGCGTTTATTATGTTCAGAAGGCCGCTTAGGGCCATGAATCCGTAGATCACGTATTTGAGACGCTTCGCGTCGAGTTTTCCGAAGACGGCCTTCCCGGCAAATACGCCCGCCGCGGCCGCGGCAAGGCCGAATGGAAGGAGCTTCAGGATATCCGCGGTGAAAAATCCTCCGATGACGGCTCTGGCGGCGGTGCTGAAGACGTTCGTGATGAGAAAGAACATCTGGATAGTGGCCAGATAGACCTTCTTGTCGTCCTCCGAGGTCTGCAGAAAATAGATGACCATCGGCGGTCCGCCCATCGAGAAAAGGCCGTTCATGGCTCCGCTCACCGAGCCGAAAGCGAGTCCCGAATACCAGTGCGCCCTGAATCTTACCCTGTCCGAAAGAAGCAGGAAATATACGCTGAGCAGGATAAGAAGGGCGCCGAGTATTATGAAGAGGATCTTTCTGTCGGCGGCGGATTTCAGATAGAGCAGGCAGGGGACGGTCAGCGCAAGACTGCCGATCAGCGGAAAGACGAGCGTCTTCCAGCTGCAGAAGCGGACGAGGCTCAGCGCCACCCAGCAGGTCATGAAGAGCGAGACGAGCGCCGACAGCGCCGTCGATTCGGGGAAGCTGCCGGTGATGTGCGGCAGGAAGGTCATGACGATTATGCCGAAGCCGAATCCCGATACCCGCTGCACGAAGGCTCCTGCGAGTATGACCAGGCTGACGAGCAGGGCCGAAATCCAGAATTCCATGGCGGCCTGCCCGGTCTACTGAGGATTGGTGTCGGCGTCGGTGACCTTGAGGCCGCGGATGTGGTCGGCGTCGTTCAGTCTTCTGATCCTGGGAGTTATCAGCGAGCCTTCCCTCTCCTCGAAGTCGAAGACGGTGATACCGGTGCACTGCAGGTGGAAATGACCTGTGACGAAGGGCGCCGGCAGGTTCAGAAGGTGTGCGATGACGCAGGAGATCGATCCTGCGTGCGCAAAGACGGCAGGTCTTTCGGGAGGAGCGGAGGGGGAGCGCAGGCAGCGGTAGCATGCGCCCTCGCGTTTGAAGCCGAAGGTCTCGAGCCAGGGATCGAGCCCGGCGACGACCCGCTCGTAGCTGTGTTTGAAGCGGTTTCCGCCCCAGACCGGGTTGTTGTCCCAGTCGACCTTCAGAAGATCGGCGCCTTCGTTGTAGACCATGAGATCGGCGCCGAGCCAGGCGGTGTATTTGAGGTTTTCCTCTCTGTCGGTGATCTCGGGGCGGCCCGACGATATCTCATGTATGAAATCAAGTTCGGTGACCGGCAGCCCGAGCTTCGCGGCGGTGTGTTCGGCCGTCTCTCTCGCCCTGCCGTATTTCGAAGTGAAGATCGAGGTCAGCGCGAGCTCGGGAAAGCGGTCGGCGCATGCCTTGAAGCGCTCCGCGCAGGCCTCGGCCTGAATATGTCCGAGGGGCGTCAGGCAGTTGTCCTTGTAGTTGGGGTCGCCGTGTCTTATGAAATAAATATCCATCTCTGTCAGCCTCGCTGATTCTTTCTGTCGGTCGGGATCGCCCGCCGGCTTCATATATGAACCGGCGGGGGGTGTTAAAAAAGTCCAACTTTTTTAACACCCCTCAGAATTGCGGTTTTTGCCACTCCAAAGCTTGATTATTGCTGTCAAACGGGCAAAAACGCCGCGGCCTCGCGGCGAGCAATTGCTCGTCGGCTAGTTAAAAAAATCGCGTAGCGAGTTTTTTAACAGCCTCCGAATCATCATATGTCCGCTGAAGGCGCGGATGCCTGAATTAAATATCAGTCGGGAGGATTGACGGCGTTGACGATCGCGCTGCCGGGAGTGTAGGGAAGCGGGAATGTGGTGATCGAGCCTTCCCATCCCGCGACCAGGGTCTCCTGGTAGTTCGGGTTGGAGGAGGTATCCCAGATCGCCTTGTTGTAGGATTTATCCTTGTAGTTGGGATATGCCTTTATACCCTGCGGCCAGGCGACCGTCGGAGGAGCCATGAGCCTGTAGGCTGTGATCGTGCCCGTCTCGGTGCCCCAGGTGGTATAACCGTGGTGAGCGACCTGCACTATGTCGGATTTCAGATAATCGCCGTACATCTTGCTGGAGATGTTGAACCCGGGGCCGGTGGCGTCGCCGGTGGACATGTAGACGGTCTCCTTGCCGGTCTTGGGATCCTTGAAGGTCATCTTCATGATGAGCGACGTCGTATTGAGGGCGTTGGTCATCTCGGGGCCGTAGCTCTCGATGGTGTAGAGGACTTCGAGCTTGAGGTCGGCGAGATAGTAGACCTGGCCGACGTGCACCGGAACGACGTCGGCTTTGAGAGCGGCGGCGGCCACGTATGTGGTCGTCCAGTTGCCGCCTTCGCCCGACGAGAAGTTGCCGGTGTTGGCGATCGATTTGTTGCGCTCGACGTCCGACATGAAGTTGACGAAGAAGCGCTCGACCTTGATGTTGTTGGAGGCGACGGTGGAGTATTTGCCGTTGATTGCGCCGTTGTGGTCTCCGTGAGCGTGGGTGATTATCCAGGCGGCGACCTTGATGCCGCCGGTCTTGGCGGAGTAGGCGGAGGACTGGGTCTTCATCTGGTTGATGAGCATGTTGATGCAGTTCGAGCGGTTGAATCCGCCGTCGACCACGATAAAGCGTCCGTCGCAGAGCCGGATGAGGATGCTGAGGCCGTTTGAGGCGTAGCCTCCGTCGTCCTTCTTGTACTCAAGTCCGATCATGGTGATCTGCGAGGTGGTGACCTCGGTCCATTTGTTGTCTTCCGCGCGGACGGGGAGCACCTCGGCTCTGTAGGGCTCGATGATTATTCTCGCTGCCGATTCATAGGCATAGAAGCCGGCGTTGATGATATAGCTGTCGTTGTAGAATGTGCCGAAGATATTGTCCTTTATCTCGTGCGACGCGTGGAGAGTGTATCCGGCCGCGGACAGGTCGGTCATGTATTTTCTGAACTCGTCGGCATTTGTCTTTTTCAGGATGATCTCCTCGGCGTCGTCGCCCGGATCATAGTAGGAATAGAATGTGCCGCCGCTGTAGTGGGGGATCTTCGAGATGAGGGAGGAGCGCGTTCCGGTCACGTTGAGAGCAGCCAGATCAAGCTCGAGATCGTAGGTGTCGTCGTCGTTCTTCTTCGCAGCATCGGCGAGCATCGAGTTGAATATGGTGGAGGCGTAGGTCAGCGCGTCGGAGGTATAGCCGTAAATGACTATCTTGTTGCCCACGGCCTTGATGACGTAATCGCCGTAGGAAACGTCTTTGATGGCCTCCTGAGTCTCCTCATAGTTGGTCATGCCGACGAGGATCTCGATCTTTTCGGGATCGTGAGTTCCGTCCTTTGTCCAGTCGGTGTCGATCTTGGTGTCGCCCTTCGCGACATATTTGTTGAGGTTGGTCCTGATCTTCATCGCCTGCTGGACGGGGGTGTCGGCAGCCGCGAGATTGTCGGATCTGACGACCGTGGCCTGGCAGACGCCCTTGTCCACAAGCTTGATGGAGGTAGGCTGCGGAGCATCGGTCTCGGGGGTCTCGGTGGTGCTTTCGGCGGTGGTGTCGTCTCCGCCGGTGTTTTTGCAGGAAACCATTCCCGCGGCGGTGCCGGCAAGCATCAGAAGAGCCAGCATGACCGCGAAGAGTCTTTTCATGATCGGGTTCATTTTCGGTACCTCGCTGTTGATAGATAATATATTATATCATAAACAAATATAATTTTCAATCGCTAAATAATCATATTTTAAATGACGAATAGCATATCCCGATAAAAAAGCGCCGTGGCAGACAGGGTCCTCAGGGGAGCTTCAGGAGCCGTCGGAGGGAGATTTTCAATCGGCCATGCGGGTTTTCGGCCCCTCTTTTTCGGGGCGGATGCCCGGGAAGATTTTTTTTGTTGACTTTTTTCAAATTTTTGTGTAAAATAATTATAACTGTCACTGTTTGTTTAACTGCATCAGTCGAAATCTGACTTCTGCCGGCAGTGCCTGCCACCATCGGGCGGGAACCAAAGTTTACGAAACGGAGAAGAACTGGTTTTATGAGTCATAAGCTTAAGTTGCGGGCAAAGCGCTTTTTCGCGTCGCTGCTTGCCGCGGGAATGCTTATATCGCTTGTCATTCTGCCGCAGCCTGTATCCGCCGTGACGGTGCCGACCGACGCCTCTCTCTGGCAGCAGGTAAGCACCGTCTACAGGAGAGCGCTCGCCTACGACGTCGCGAACTGCAACGGATATGCCGGAGGGACCTTCTACAAGAAGTGCGCCCATTACGTCAACATACAGCTGATCCTGAACGGCGTCAACACCTTCTACGTCGGCGGCAACGGAAACGATGAGTTCGACAACTACAAGAACAAGACTACGTCGAGCGGCGGCAAGAAGATACACGCCTATCCGGTGCCGAAATACTCTATGTCTGCCGCCCTCTACGATATCGCGTCAAAAGCCCCGGTGGCGACAAATATCCTTGTCGGATTCCAGTCCACGATGACGACTGCGGGCCAGAGGTACGGTCACGCGATGCTCATCACGGGCATCATAGGAGACACCGTATATTTCACCGATAATATCAACGCGCTGATCGGGGGAGTCAGATATTCGATGGGCGACCCGATCAGATGCTCGATCGATAAATTCGTCGCCTATTACGGGCAGACCGGCGTCTTCAACTGCGAGGGGATCATCTGGTTCGAGGACACCGCGCTGACCGCGGCCGCCGGAGGAGCGTCGTCGGGCGACGAGCCTACCCCGGAGCCCGAACCCGAGCCTGAGCCCAATGTTCCGCAGCCGACTCCGACCGTAGACTTCAGACCCGGCGAGTATTCGGTGAACTATCCCGGAGGCCTCAGGATCAGGGCGGGCGCAAGCACCTCCACCGCGACTCTTTACATACTTCCTTACAGATACAGTGCTTTCGTTACTGAGATAAAGGACGGATTCGGACATATCTTCTGCACGATCGACGGCACGGGATATGACGGATGGATCTCGCTGACATACGCCGACAGAGTCGGCGGTCTGCCCCCGGTCGTCGTCGAAAAATACGGCTCGGGCGGCAAAAAGACCTCCCAGCAGTGGTTCGAAAGCATCGAGATGGCGCTGTCCGAGACCTCGCCTCCCGGAAGGATACTGCTGTTTGCCGACGCGACTCTCACCGAAGAATGCGTCGTCGGAGAGGGAATGGTCCTTGACGCCTCGGGCTATTCGGTGAACGTCGGAGAAGGCATACTTCTCGTCAGGGGAGGAAGGGTGGAATCCACCTCGCCCGTCGCCGCGGCGGCGGCCGACCCCTTCCTCGTCTGCGACAGGACCGACGGAAAATACGTCTACTCCTGCCCCTATGAGCTGACTATAACCTCGGCAAGCCTCCTTATCGGCAACAACGTTTCGATCAGATTCAAGGTGGTCTCCTCTCACGAGGGCTTCCCGGCCTCCGCGACCTACCGGCTCCACAGGACCGAATGGAACGGCGACGAGGTCGTCGATACGACCTATGAGAACGGCTCGGACTGCGTCTTCTTCATCACCGAGGGGATCGCCGCGAAGAAACTCGGCGACCGCATCAGCGTCAGAGCCGAGATCAGCGCCGTGTCGGGCGGGAAGACATATTCGATCGAGAGCGGCGAGATGCGTTATTCCGCCGTTGAATATGTCGGTTCGCTCTACGGAAATCCGTCAAACGATCCGAAGCTTGACAAGATGATGGCGGCGATGCTCAACTACGCGACCGCCTCCCAGACATATTTCCATTATGAGGAGGACCGGCTCGCGAACCGCGCCCTTCCCCAGGCCGCCAAGAAGCTTTCGGTCGGCGACGAAAACATAATCCGGAAGCTTGACGCGCCGCATGTCGAATCGACTGCCGCCTGTACGCTGACTGCGGCCTCGCTCGGCCTTGCCGACGGCGTAAGCATACGCCTGAGAGCCGAGGGGCTGACTTCGGGCAGCAGACTCCTTGTATGGACCGCCGCCGATTTTGACGCTGCGGTAAGGCAGGCGGAGACCGCCGGAGTCTCTCTTTCGTCGGTCCTTACCGAGGCAAACTGCTCGGAGATCCTTGAAGCTTCGGAAGGAGATCTGTTCTGCCTTTGCAACATTCCCCCCAAGAAGTTCGCGGACACCTACTATTTCAGACTCGCGGACTCGGTCGCGGGAGAAAAACAGTACGGCAGCCTCATGAGCTACAGCGTGACCGAGTACTGCGCGGCGTATGTCACGAACGGAGTCAGCGATTCAATCGACGATCTCTGCCGCTCGATCTGTGATTACTCCGCCGCTGCGAGAGCTTATTTCGGATATACCGTCAACAGCGGGTCATGACCCTTTTCCGGCCTCCGGAAACCGGGACTCCTCTGAAGCATCAAATAACCCGAAAGGATAGATCCGCTCCTTTTCCGGGCGGAGCTCCAACTGCAATGAAAACACAGATGAAGATCATTCTCGCCCTGCTCCTTGCGGTCCTCTTCACGCTGCCGCTGCTTGCCGCGTGTTCGGATCCCGAGGCTCCGGGAGGCGACACCACCTCGCCGATCGCCGCCACCGACGGAGAAACTGTCGAGGAGACGACCGCCGACCCATTTGCCGGCGTCAATTTCAACGATACCGATTTCACCTTCCTGGCCTGGAAGCAGAGCATCGTCGAATACTTCGGCGACGATTCCAAGGGCGATATGATCGAGAGCGCCGTCTTCAAGCGCAATTCGATCGTCGAGACCAAGCTGGGCGTCAAGCTCGACTTCATCGTTGAAGCCGGCAACTCCTCCACCTTCAAGACCTTCTGCGAGGCCGCCAACACCAACATCAGCGCCGGTGCGCACGCCTACGACGCGCTGGCCTGCTACTCGAGAGCGGCGTCTCTCCTGATGGTCAACGGATCGCTCGCCAACCTCTATGACGTGGATTATCTCAACTTCGATAACGACTGGTGGCCTGAAAGCCTCGTTAAGCTCAACACGATCGGAGACGCGCTCTACTTCGCGTCGGGCGACATCGCCTCCAGCCTCCTCTACCAGATGATGTTCCTGGGTCTCAACAACGACAAGGCGAAGGAATACAACATCTCGGGTATCCAGGAGCTCGCTCTTGAAGGCGGATGGACGCTTGACAAGATGTTCGAGATCATCAACGGCGTCTATGTGGACAAGACCGGCGGAGCCACTTCCCGCGATCCTACCAACACCTACGGCCTTTACGTGATCGCGCATCCCGTACTTGACGTCTTCTATCTCGGCGCCGGGCTCCACTACGTCGAATTCGACGCCGACGGCCAGGCGGTCGTCTCGGCCGACGTCGGCGGCGACAAGTCGATCGACCTCAGAGACAGGCTGAAGCAGGCATTCTGGAACGGCAGCGACTCGCCCGGGTTCTTCCATACCTCAAACGAAAACTACAAGTACATCTCCTCCGGCGAATGCCTCCTCTACGTCCTTGACGGAACAAGACTTCAGACCTATATGAGGAACGCCGACTACGACTACAGCATCCTCTGCGCTCCCAAGTACAACCTCGATCAGGAGCAGTACTACACCGGAGTCGGATTCCCGCACTCGATGTACTGCATCCCGATCGATGCCGACGACAGGGATATGAGCGGCGCGGTTATCGAAATGCTGGCGAGAGAGGGATATAACGAGGTCACCCCGGTGATCTTCGAGACCTCCTTCAAATACCGCTACAGCAACGGCGAAGGCGACGCGAGGATGTTCGATATAATCAGAAGGGGAGTCGTCTTCGACTTCGGCCGCACGCTCTTCGATCAGATCGGCGGCGATACCAACAGCCCGATCAGGCTCTGGAGAAACGACGTCTATCAGAATACGTCTCTGCTGACGACCATGGTAGCAAAGACGACGAAGACCTGGAACCTCGCTCTCAGCGATACCGTCAACGCGATAAAGGAAAAGGCCGCGGGCTGAGCCGCGACCGCATATGAATCAAAGGGGCTGTTTAAAAACCTCAGGTTTTTAACAGCCCCGCAACTGTCACGGCCGGGAAACCGTGACAGCCCGTGAAATTATGTCTCCTGACACTGCTTCCGGTGCCGTCAGGCGGGATCGATGCCCGGGAGGGAGAGATAGGGGATGAACCCGGTCGAGAAACCGCCTTCAAGCGTGATGTCAAAGACACGCCCCCCGCGGCAGTGCGGGAGCGATTTCGGCGAGAAGCCCGCGCAGCCGTCGAGGCAGAGGCGGATGCCGCCGTATTCGCCTTCGATCGTGCTCTCGTGAAGATGCCCGGCGGCGATGCATTCGACGTCGCCTCGTTCGTACATCGTCGCGAAGATCCCGGTGTTGAGGACGCCGGCCTGGATCCGCTGCGACGTCTCGCCCTTCGTCGAGCAGAGTTCGGGTGCGTCTTTCAGATACTGAAGCTCGTAGGGCGGGACGTGCATGACCGCAAGAGCCCTTACGGGGGCCCCTGCTTCGCGTTCGAGCCTGCGGGAGATATCAACGTACCAGGCGAGCTGGTCGAACCTGACGGTATCCCATTTTCGGACATGGTCGGGCAGGCCGGGCAGAAGCAGCTCGTTCGACGATCTTCCCGGACGTATCTCGGGGTGCTTGTGGGCGGTGTCGAAGCCGTAGACCGCGTAGGCGGGGCGGCCGTCGGGGCCGTATACCGGGATCGCGAAATTCGAGGTCCCGTGGATGCCTTCGGGGAGGTCGCGGGAAAGGCAGCCGGGGTGCTCCGCGTAGATCGACGCCTGCTCGGCGGGGGAGATGTCCATATCGTAATCGTGGTTGCCGAACACGAAGGCCCAGGGTATCCCGGCTTCCTCCGCGGGCGCGGCAAAGACCGAAAGATGCGCGCGGAGTTCGTCCGCCGTCTTTGCCTTGCGGCCGTCGATGTTGTCGCCGCCCCATATGATGAAGTCGGGTCTTGTGTGCTCAACCAGCTTCCGGTAGCACTCCGGCGCTCTCGGATCGATCGAGGGGCCTTCCTGGATGTCGGAGACCATGAGTATCCTGAAGGATCCGTCGTGCCTGAATTTCAGTGTTTCTGCCATGTCGTCTGTCCTTTCGGGTATGACTGTATCGCCCTTTCGGGAATCGGTATATATTATAATCCCAATTCATTTCAAATTCAATCACATTTTTTTCCGTTTTTTCTCATATCCGAAAAAAAATAAAAAAAAGAGTTGACAAAGCCCCCTCAAAGTGATATAATAGTCAACGCGCCGGCAAAAAGGGCATAAAACGGGAGCATAGCTCAGCTGGGAGAGCACATGCCTTACAAGCATGGGGTCACAGGTTCGAGCCCTGTTGTTCCCACCGTATTTATCCGGCCCGGTAGCTCAGTTGGTTAGAGCGCCAGCCTGTCACGCTGGAGGTCGTGGGTTCGAGCCCCATCCGGGTCGCCATCTTAATAAGCTGCAGCCCTTGCGGTATGCCTCTGTAGCTCAGTTGGTAGAGCAGGGGACTGAAAATCCCCGTGTCGTTGGTTCAATTCCGACCGGAGGCACCATTTGCGGATTTAGCTCATTTGGTAGAGCGCGACCTTGCCAAGGTCGAGGTGGCGGGTTCGATCCCCGTAATCCGCTTAGGGTATGG
>ONVJ01000194.1 GCA_900321265.1 uncultured Eubacteriales bacterium | reverse complement strand
CGACTCCGCGGAATGTGGCGCTTGTAGGCGGCTCACTGAACCGCATTTACGCTTGTATTTTAAATGCTCACGATATGCCTGTTCTCATCATCCTTATGAGAACCGGCCTTCGGGGCGGCTCCTTTTTTCTTTTGCGCGCTCATATCATTTTTTCGGGCAGATCACGTCGGAATCGAGGATGACGGTAAAGGGACCGTCGTTTTCGAGGCAGACCTTCATATGCGCGCCGAAGATCCCCTTCTCAACTCCGGGGATATACTTTTCTGCCTCGTCGAGGATGAATCGGTAGAGGGGTTCGGCCGTTTCGGGTCTCGCGGCGCCTGTGAAAGACGGCCGGTTGCCGTGCGAGCAGTCGGCGCAGAGGGTGAACTGCGAGATTATGAGCAGCCTGCCACCGACGTCGGTCGCCGAAAGGTTCGTCTTTCCCGCGGAGTCGTCGAATATGCGCAGGCCGCAGAGCTTTTTCACCATCTTCGCGGCGGTCTCACGGTCGTCGCCCTCCCTGATCCCGCAGAGGACGAGCAGCCCCCTGTCAATGCTGCCGACTACAGCCCCGTCCACCTCGACCGAGGCTCTGTTTACTCTCTGAACGGCAAATATCATGTTTTTACGCTTTCTGACCGGCGGACTTTTCTTCCCTGCGCTTTTCGATCGCGCTGCCGATCTTCTTTTCCGCATATTTTACTATATAATAGGCCGCGACAGCCGACAGCGCTCCGATCGCGATGCCGCACAGGACGTCGGTAAAGTAGTGAACGTACAGATAGAGCCTTGAAAAGGCGACAATGAGCGCGACAGCTATCGCGAAGACGCCCCATTTCTTTCTGAAGAAGAAGACCGACACCGCCGTCTCGACGGCCACCGTCGAATGACCCGACGGAAAAGACCAGTCCTTCGGGAGCTTTATAAGCTTGCTGATCATATCGCCGGTGCGGAGAGGATCGTAGGGATAGTTGTCATAAGGCCTTACCCTCGCGACCGCGTTCTTGAGTATGACGTTGCAGGTGAGGGTACCGAGAAGGATCGATACCGCCATCACGAACCCCATTTTCCGGGTCTTTCTGAAGCAGAGCATGACCGCCGTCAGCAGAAGGCAGAAAACGCCCCCGTCGCCGAGATGAGTGATGAGCCTGAAAAAGGCGTCGAGCGGCGCACAGGCGATATTGTTCTGTATCCAGTTGATCACCGCGTAGTCGATCCGGTATATCACTTCCATAGAAGAACCTTTCCTCAGCGGTTTTTCCCCCGGTGCTCGGCAAAGACCCAGGCTCGCTGCAGTTTGAAGTTGATGAAAAAGAAAACAAAATCCACGAAGACCTTGATGATCGTCGCCAGAAGCGGCCGGTCGATCCCGAACAGCAGCGTCAGTCCCTTGATGCAGAGCCCCGCGGAAAGCATTATGAAGACGACTACGCAGACAAACCTGAAAAATGTCTTTCTCATCGTCTGCCAGGATCTGAAAACGAGATTGCGGTTGATGAGATAGTTTATGAATGATCCCGTGCACCTTGCAACGACGTTGCATATTACCGCGTCGACAGCTGCCGCAAAAGCGGGAAAATGCGGCGCCGCGAAGCGCATGAGCAGATAGAAGACGGCGAGATCGATAAGCCAGCTCGTGAAAGAGGAGGCTCCGAAAAAGAGAAGGTAGGAATACAGCCTGACCGAATCGGAGAAGGTACGGAAGTGGGAGGCCCTGTTCGAATCGATATAAACGGTCTCGATCCTCTCCTCCAGCAGACGCGTTCCCCGTGATTTAAGGTCGATGAGCATGTTCGTCTCGTATTCGAACCTGCTTCCCCTGACGCCGGCAAGACAGCTCAGGCAGGCCCTGGGGATCGCTCTCAGTCCGGTCTGCGTGTCCGACAGCCTGATCCCGCAGAGCAGCGAAAATACGACTCTGGTGATCCTGTTGCCCATCCTGCTCCTGCGGGGAACAGAAGGATCGGAAAAATCGCGGGAGCCCAGGACGACCGCGTGCCCTTCTGGACCCTCTCCGGCTGCGGGACTTTCCGACTCTTCGCGCATCATTCTTCTTGCGCAGGCTCTTACGTCTGCCGGAAGATGCTGCCCGTCTCCGTCGGCCGTGACCGCTCCCGCCTTGTCCGGGCGGTTCTCGAGAAAAAACCGGAAGCCGGTCTTGAGAGCCGCGCCCTTCCCCCTGTTTCGCGGGTGCGAAAGCAGGGTGACCGAAGTCTTTTCACAGACACGGCGAAAGATTTCGGCGTATTCTTCTCCGCTCCCGTCGTCGATCACGACGATGTCGGTAAAGCCTTCGGCCTCCAGCCCGTCGACAGTCTCTATCAGTTTATAATCGGGCTCGTAGGAAGGTATTATTATCGTCACTTCTCCGGGATCGAATAAAAATGAATTCTTCTCCATTATCAAGCGCTTGCCGCTCCTCTTTGCAGGTTTGCGCGGCCGCATAATCCTCAGTAAAACAGTCTGTCCGGCATTACCTGCCGGATCCGTCACCTGTCAGCCGGTTTCGCTCCCCCGGCATCCCGACAGAATGATCGCGAATCCGCAGTATCCGAGAGAGATGCCGTCGACATCCGCGCCGGTGTAAAGTTCTCTTCCCTTCACCCGGCATCTTCTCCGCCGGTGTCCGCAGTTGACCGCGACGGTTAGTTTCCGCCCCGATCCGTCGAAGCGCTCGAACTCGAAATAACCGTCGGAGGCGGCGATCCTCCTGTAGCCTCCGCCGAAGACCGAAGGATTGCTCCTTCTGATCTCTCCGAGGCGTCTGTAATGGGCAAGGAGACCGGGATCGGGTCCGGGATCCTCTCCCGGAAATCTCATCAGTCCGCGGCAGAAGGGATCCGCCATGCCCTCGGCACCCGTCTCGTCCCCGTAGTAGAGGCAGGGATAACCGAAGACGGTATACTGGACGGCGCTTACCGCCTTGAGCCGCTTCTTTCCTTCGTCATACTGCCTCTCAGAGAGCTTGACCCCGGCCAGTATCCTGTTCCTCTTCTCGTCGGCAAGGGCAAGGCATCTTTCGGGATCGCCGAGGAAGGTCAGCGCACGCAGGGTGTCGTGGCTCCCTATGATGTTCATCAGACAGCGCGAGACCTGCCATGGGTAGGAGGCGAGTATCCTGTCGAGAGTATCGGCAAGCTCCTCTGCCTTCCCGAAGGCTCCGAAGTCAAGCAGCGCCTTCCTGAGCGGATAGTTCATCACGCTGTCGAGCTCTCCGCCGTCGAAATATCTCCGTCTCTGCCCGTAGGCGTATTTGTCGGCGGCGTCCTCCCAGACCTCGCCGATCAGCAGCGCATCGGGGTCGGCGGCCTTGACAGTCCTTCTCAGTCTCTGAAGGAAGCGGTCGGGCAGCTCGTCCACGACGTCGAGCCTGATCCCGCCGGCTCCCCGCCTGATATACCTGTCGGCAATGCCGCCCTCTCCCGCGAAGTAATCCTCGACCGGAAGAAGGTCTGTCCTGAGCCTCGGCAGGATCTTTATGTCCCACCAGGATTCGTATCCGTTTTTGTATTCGTTGCCGAAGCGGTACCATTCCGCGTACTTCGAACCCGGCTCGAGAGCACCCCCGCCGTAGCGGCCGAAGGCGTCGAAATAGCGGCTGTCGTTCCCGGTGTGGTTGAAGACACCGTCGATTATCACCCTGATGCCGCGGCGCTTCGCCTCAGCGAGAAGCGAGTCGAAGGCCGCCTCTCCGCCGAAGCCGGGATCGATCTTCTCATAGTCCGACGTGTCGTATTTGTGGTTCGAGGGAGAGTCGAAGACCGGCGAGAGGTAGATCATCGTTACCCCGAGCGACTCGAGATAACCGAGCTTCTCGGTCACTCCGAAGAGATTTCCTCCGTAAAACTCGTTGTTCTCCCTCTCGGTCCCCCTGATCCCGGCATACGGAAGCCCGTTGTCGGGCGAAAGCATGACGGCTCCCTCCCGGTATACGCATTCTCCTTTTCCGCGGAAGAAGCGGTCGACGAAGATCTGGTACATGATCCCGCCGTCAGTTTCAGGGACTCTGAAGGAGGGCGGGAAGGCGGTGAGTATGAACTCCTTCCCAGGCGATCCGGCGACATTTGCGCGGAGGTTGGATTCGGCTTCCGAAAAAAGGGTGTCGAATCCGCGGAGAAAGAGAAAGCTGTATCTGAAAAAGCCGGACGGACGGTCTCCGCAGAGCGCTTTCAGATCGAGCTCCAGCCGATAGACGTCGGTCTGAAAATCGGTGGACAGGAAGCTGAAGGGAAGGTCGGCGGAACTTGTTCCGTCGTCCTCCCGTCTGATCCGCATGACGACGCCCGACGCCGCCATCCTTCTCGGAAGCTCAAGCCGGAACTCGACCGTCTCATCCGAGGAAAAAGCGCCGAGACAGGAGACGTCCTGTCCCGATGCATATTTTTTTATGACCGGCGGCGGGGCCGCGGCGGCCTTCGCGAAGGAGGGCAGCATCTCAGTCGGAGAAGGTCAGTCTCGGGATATTCCAGATGCGGTCGGCGTATTCGGATACCGCGCGGTCGGCGGCAAAGAAGCCGGATCCGGCGATATTCATGAGCGCTTTGCGCGTCCAGCCTATGCGGTCGGTGTAGTCGCAATAGACCCTGTTCCTGACGAGCGAGTAGGAATCAAAGTCGGCAAGGCACATAAAGGGATCGGCGATCCCCTGCCCGGACAGCAGGTAGGCGGCGATATCCCCGAAGGATTCGCCCGCAAATCCGGAGTCGAGTCTGTCGACTATCCTGCGCAGCAGCTCGTTCCGGGCGTAGAATTCCGCCGAATTGTAGCCCGACAGCCAGAGCCGGTCGACCTCGTCGGATTTCATTCCGAAGATGTATATGTTGTCCTGACCGACGGCGTCGCGCATCTCGATGTTGGCCCCGTCAAGGGTGCCGACGGTCAGCGCGCCGTTCATCATGAGCTTCATGCAGCCGGTGCCGCTGGCCTCCTTGCCGGCGAGCGATATCTGCTCGCTTATCTCGGAGGCGGGTATGAGCGACTCCGCCATGCTGACTGAATAGTTTTCCAGGAAGATGACCCTGAGCCTGCCGCGGACGGCGGGATCTGCCTCGATCTCCTCCGACAGCTTGCAAATGAGCTGGATCGTCCGTTTGGCAAAGCTGTATCCCGGGGCGGCCTTTGCGCCGAACAGGTAGGTCCTCGGATAGATGTCAGCCTGCGGATCGTCCTTGAGCGAGAGGTATACTCCGATGATGTCAAGGACGTTGAGAAGCTGGCGCTTGTACTCGTGAAGCCTCTTGATCTGCACGTCGAAGACCGAATGAGTATCGACCGATACCCCCGTCTTCGCCTCGAGTTGCTCGGCGAACCTGCGCTTGTTCACATGCTTGATGTAACGCAGACGGTCGAGCACCCCCGGATCGTCAGCGAAAGCGGCAAAGTCGGAAAGCCGCTCGGGATCGTGGCGGTAGACCGTCCCGATCGTATCGTCGAGCAGCGACGCGAGCCCGCGGTTCGAATAGCAGAGCCATCTGCGGTGGGTGATGCCGTTGGTGACGTTGGTGAACCTGCCGGGGTACATCCGGTCAAAGTCGCGAAAAACGCTCTGCTTCAGTATCTTCGAGTGAAGAGCCGATACTCCGTTGACCGAATGCGAACCTATGACGGCGAGATTTGCCATGTGCACCTGCCCGTGGGACAGGATGCTCATTCCACCGATGCGGTCCCAGTCGCCGGTATACCTGTTCCAGGCGTCGCGGCAGAAACGCTCGTTGATCTCCTTCACGATCATATAGATCCTGGGGAGCCTGAATCTGAAGAGATCCTCGTTCCAGCGCTCGAGGGCCTCGGGCAGGACGGTGTGGTTGGTATATGACACCGTCTTCACGGTGATATCCCATGCCTGCTCCCAGGAGAGAGAGTATTCGTCAAGCAGGATTCGCATGAGTTCGGGTATGACGAGCGCCGGATGAGTGTCGTTGATATGGATCGCAGCCTTGTCGGCGAGGTTGTCGATGCGGTGATAGACCGCCATATGGTCCCTGATTATGTTCTGGACAGAAGCCGAGGTCAGAAAATACTGCTGCGTCAGCCGGAGCAGCTTGCCCTCGGTATGGTTGTCGGAGGGATAGAGCACCTTCGATATGATCTCGGCGCTGGCGGATTCCTCCATCGCCTTGGCGTACCTGCCCTGGCTGAAGAGGTTCATGTTGAAATTGCCGACCGGCCTCGACTTCCAGAGTCTCAGCCTCGCCACCGTCTCGGAATCGCCTCCCGATATCATCATATCGTAAGGGAGGGCCTCGACGTCCTCTGTATCCTCATAGGCTATCTCGCAGCGTCCGTTGTTCCAGTTCTCCCTGACACGGCCGCCCATCCTGACGGTAAAGACCCTGTCGGGGCGGGGCAGAAGCCAGACGTCGCCTCCGGGGAGCCAGTTGTCGGGAAGCTCCACCTGCAGTCCGTCGATTATCTTCTGTCTGAAAAGACCGAATTCGTAGCAGATCGAAAAACCGCATGCGGGATATCCGAGGGATGCCAGCGAGTCGGTAAAGCAGGCGGCAAGCCGTCCGAGGCCTCCGTTGCCGAGTCCGGCGTCGGGCTCGCATTCATAGAGATCCTCAAGGTCGCGGCCCATGCCTTTCAGAACGGCGGCGTATTTTTCGGCGAGTCCGAGATTGTGCAGATTCGTCTTGAGAGAGCGTCCGAGCAGGTATTCCATGCATATGTAGTAGACCTGCTTGCTCTGCGTCGCGACTATCTTTTCCTTCGTTCTCGCCCTCTTGTCGACAAGTATCTCCCTCACCGTCCCCGCGACGGCTCTGTAGAGCTGTTCGCGGCTTGCATCCGCGGGCGTCTCGCCGAAAAGGCGGGAAAGCTTTTCTTCTATATCTGCTCTGATCTCTTCTGTTCCGGGGTTGTAGTTCATTGCGGTGTTATTCCTTCCGGGTCTTGATGTATGCGTTGTTCTGAGTTATTTTACGAGCCTGCAGCCTCACGGTAAAGCGCGAGGTATTCCTCTGCGGAGCGGTCCCATGAGAAATCGGTCGTCATCATGCTCTCAATGAGCAGCGCGCGCTCTTTTGGCCTGTACCAGAGGTCGGAGGCGCCCTTCGCGGCGTAATAGAGCTCGGCGGGATCGGGATCGCGGAAGGTGAATCCGTTGCCTTCGTATCCGCCTTCGGGGAGCTGTCGCCACTGCCTGATCGAATCGGCGAGTCCGCCCGTCTCCCTGACCACCGGCACCGTGCCGTAACGGCAGGCAATCATCTGGGCAAGCCCGCAGGGCTCGCTCCTAGAGGGCATGAGCAGGATGTCGGCGCCGGCGTATATCCTCCTCGACAGTTCCCTGTCGTATACTATCATCGCTCTGACGCGGTCGGGCATCTCCCTCTCGAGACTCCTGAAGAAATCCTCAAGCGCCGTTTCGCCCTTGCCGAGGACGACGAGCTGACCGTCGGTGTCGTTCAGGATGCCGCGGATCGCGGAAACGGCAAGATCGAGTCCCTTGTGAGAGGCAAGCCTTGACACTATCGCGAAAAGCGGACAGTCGCGGTCGGGGAGACCGGCCTCGGCCCTCAGCGCGGCGCTGCAGGCCCGCTTGCCCGACGGATCCTCCGCCGAATATCTGACCGCGATCGCCGGATCCTTTTCGGGATCGTAAAGCTCGGTGTCGATCCCGTTCAGTATCCCGCGGAGCTTGAAGGAACTGTCGCGGAGGATGGGATCGAGGCCCTTTCCGAATTCGGGTGTGAGGATCTGCCTCGAATAGGTGGGAGAGACGGTGGAGATCCTGTCGGCGGCGGCTATCCCGCCCTTCATCAGGTTGAGAGCGCCGTTCCAGGTCAGTATCCGCCCCTCCTCCTCGCCGAGTCCGAAGAGATCGCCCAGAAGAAAAGGATCAAAGTGGCCCTGATATTCTATGTTGTGGATCGTAAAGACGCATTTCGTGCCGAGGAATCCGCCGTTTTTCTTCTCGCGGTCGAGGTAGACCGCCGCGAGCGCCGCCTGCCAGTCGTGAAGATGGAGAACGTCGGGATAAAAGCCCGTCTGCTTCATCAGCTCAATGACGGCCGCCGAGAAAAACGCGAATCTCTCGCCGTCGTCGTATTCGCCGTAGAGCCTCTCCCTGGCATAATAGTATTCGTTGTCTATAAAATACCAGGTGACTCCCTTTCGCTTCAGGGAATAAAGCCCGCAGTACTGGTTCCTCCAGGAAAGCCTTACGGTGAACTCGGCGAGCTTCTTCATCTTGTCCCGCCATTCGCGTCCGACAGCGGAATATAGAGGCATCACCGCCCTGACGTCGGCTCCGCGCGAGGCAAGCGCGGGCGGAAGCGCCCCAAGGACGTCGCCGAGGCCGCCTGTCGCGGCAAATGGCATGATCTCGGCGCCGGCAAAGAGTATCCTCATCCTTTTTTTCCTCATCTTCGTCTCCGTCAGAGCATTATCCCCTTCCCGATGAAGAAGGGCATTGCCGGATGACCGGCGATCTTAACGTTGTCGCGGACGACAGAGTTCTTGTCTATGATCACGCAGTCAAGCGAGGCGTTGTCCTCGATGATGGTGTCCTGCATGACGATCGAGTTTCTCACCTTCGCTCCCCTTCCGATCTTTACGCCGCGGAAGATGACAGAGTTCTCGACCTCGCCCTCGAAGAGGCATCCGTCGGCGATCACCGAGTTCCTGACCGAGGCGCCTTCGCGGTAGATCGCGGGGGCTGAGTTCCTGACCTTGGTCAGGATCGGTCTCTGCGCATTGCCGAAAAGCTCTCCTCTGATCTTTCTGTCGAGCAGATCCATCGAACTCTCGTAATAACCGGAGATCGAATTGACAAAGGAATAGTATCCGCTGAATCGGTAGACGAAGAACCTGTCCCTCGCGGCGTTTCTCGCCATGACGTCGCGGAAGAAGCTGGTGTATCCGCGGGTCGCGGCGGCAGAGATCTGCGAGAGCAGATATCTTCTGTCCGCGACGATGATGTTCGTGCTGATGTCTCCCCCTCTCCATTCGTAGGGCGAGAAGGCGGTGACCTCGGTGATCCTGCCCGAAGCGTCGGAGCTGATCACCGAATTCCTTGACATGACTCTGTGATTGTGATCGTCGCTGAAATGCTTTGTCACGACGGTGAGATCCGCCCGGTTCTCAAGGTGAGCGCCGATGACGGCGGAGAGATCGATATTGCATATCGTGTCGCAGTCGGAGAGGACGATCACGTCTGCTCCGCATCTCGATATGAAATTCGAGGACGCGATGAGCGATCCGAGCCTGGAAAAGGATGCGGAATCCTCGCTGCGCGTGTCGTAGGCGGTGATGTTAGGCGGAAGGATCTTGATGCCCGCCGAGCGCCTGGCAAGGTCCCAGTCCTTGCCGTTCCCGATGTGGTCGAGAAGCGATCGGTAGTTGTAGCTGGTCACCAGTCCGATAGTGGATATGCCCGAATTGACCATGTTCGAGAGAGGAAAGTCTATGAGACGGTATCTCGCGCCGAACGGAACGCTCGCCATCGTTCTCATGCTGGTGAGCTCGGAAATGCTGTCGTCGTGCACGTTGGCGAAAATAAGACCTGCGGCTGTCATGGCTCTTCCTCCTTCAGTCGGTGTAAATGATCTCGCCGGGAGCGACCGTCCCGCCGTCGGGAATGACGGCCCGGGCGCCGATAAGGGTGATCCCGGATCCGTCCTCGCTTACCGGACCTCCGACGACGGCGTCCCTGCCGACGGTGACCGCTTCGTCGATTATCGAGTAGCTGACTCTCGCTCCTGCCTTCACGGTAACTCTGCCCATTATGACCGAGTCGGCGACCGTCGCGCCGGGCTCGACGGTGACGTCGGGGCCGAGGACCGAGTGCCTGACCTCTCCTTCGATGTCGCATCCGTCGGTCACCGACGAGTCGACT
>ONVJ01000075.1 GCA_900321265.1 uncultured Eubacteriales bacterium | reverse complement strand
CCCCTGACCAGAGAGGACGGCGAATTCGGGCAGGCAGGCGAGCGCCTCCCTGACGATCAGAAAAACGGTCGTCATGATCCTGACGGTGCGCGTCCTGGCCCCCTTCAGCGCCTCTGTACCCCCGCCCGACTCCGAAAAGACGGTGATGCCTTCAAAGAGGTCGTTAAAGCCGGGGACGGCGAGCAGCAGCTCGACGACGGCAAATACGAATGTCGCGAGCAGCATCATCGTCGATCTCTCCGAAAGATCCATCCCGGCAAATATCACGATGACCGAGAAAGGCTTCAGCGCGTCGACGAGCGCGAGGCGGAAGAAGGATCTGTGAGCCGAGTCAAAATGCCCGTTCACGTCGCAGAACCTGCTGAGCGCGACGCAGAGTATGACATATCCGATCCAGTCGGGAAGCGGGTCTATCACCGCGTAAACCGGATTGAAGAGAAAGAATGGTGCCGCGAGAATGATCCCGAAGCGCATATACCGCCTCGCGTTCTGCGTTTTGTCTGTTCCGGTCATGTTCGTCATTCTTTTACCTTTCAGGTTTGTTCCGCCCGCGTTTTCCGACGCGGCATTTTCCGGAGGAAGCTGTCCTCAATCGCTCTCACTGCTGCCGGCTCCGCAGCATTTCTTGTATTTCTTCCCGCTGCCGCAGGGGCAGGGATCGTTCGGTCCGACCTTCTTACCGGTGCGTCTGATCGGAGCCGCCGGCTGTCCCGCCGGAGCCGGCCCCTTCGGCGCCGCAGTTCTTCCGCTGCGGAGATTGCGTAACCCTCCGCCGGGGGCGTTCTGCTTCTTCTCGATCCGGCAGGTCAGCACCCTCAGCACCGTCCTGTTCCTGACCTCGTTTATCATATCGGAATACATGTTCGTGCCGAGTATGCGGTATTCGTTCAGCGGATCCCGCTGGGCGTAGGACTGGAGCATGACGTTCTGCTCGAGGTCCTCCATCATATCGATGTGATCGAGCCAGAGCTCGTCGAGGACGTCCAGGAGGATATACCGCTCGACCGACCGGTAGAGTCCGTCGGTGTCTTCCGAGAGGCGCTTGTCGAATATCGCGATCAGGTTCTTTTTTATTACCTCAGCCACTTCGCCGGCGCGCTTTTCGGTAAAGCCCTCGGCAAAATCGAGCTCTCCCTGCGCCAGACCCCATCCGAGGTATTTTCTGGTCAGCGCCGCGATGTCTATCAGCCTCTCGCGGCCGTTGTCGCTCTCTACCGTCGCGTCGGCGACCGCGTCGTCCACCGTCGAGAGGATCATGCCCCTGACATTTTCGGTGATATCCGCCTCAAGCAGTATATCCCTGCGCTGTCCGTAGATCTGCAGGCGCTGCTCGTTGAGGATGTCGTCGTACTGGAGAACGTTCTTGCGGCGCTTGAAGTTGTCTGATTCGACGCTCTTCTGGGCCTTTTCGATGACGTCGGCAAGTATCTTGAGATAGGAGGTCAGATCTCCGTCTCCGCCCTCGGCGTTCAGCGTCGCAGAGATCGCGGCGAACCGCTTCATACGGCTGTCGCCGAAGAGTCTCATTATGTCGTCGGTCAGGGAAACGTAGAAGGTCGATTCTCCGGGGTCGCCCTGACGTCCCGAGCGCCCTCTGAGCTGGTTGTCGATACGCCTCGACTCGTGTCTTTCCGAGCCGATGATGTAGAGGCCTCCGGCGGCGATGACCTTTTCCCTGTCCTTCTTTATCGCTTCGGCGTAGCTGTCGTGGAGTTCGCGGTAGAGTCTGTTCGCCTCAAGCTGGACCGGGTCCTCGGTGCGGTACTCGCATACCGAAAGCGCGATCTGCTCGGGCGTAAACCCGCCTCTTCTGCGCATCTCGTCGCGCGCGAGCATCTCGGGATTGCCTCCGAGCATTATATCCGTTCCGCGTCCGGCCATGTTCGTCGCGAGGGTGACCGACCCCGACATGCCCGCTTCGGCTATTACCTGCGCCTCCCTGGCGTGGTCCTTCGCGTTCAGCATGTTGAATTTTATGCCCGCGGCCTTGAGCAACTTTCCGAGCTGCTCGGATTTCTCGACCGACGCGGTACCGATCAGGACCGGGCGTCCGATCTCATGGCACTCCTTCACCTTTTCGACGATCGCGGCGAACTTGCACTTCTCGTCGGTGTAGATCCGGTCGTGGTTGTCGATCCTTATCATCGGACGGTTGGTGGGCACCTCGACGACGTCGAGGCCGTAGATCTCGCGGAACTCGTCCTCCTCGGTCATGGCGGTACCCGTCATGCCCGACAGCTTGTGATACATCCTGAAATAGTTCTGGATGGTCACTGTGGCGACGGTCTTGTTCTCTCCCTTGATGTTGACGCGCTCCTTGGCCTCGATCGCCTGATGGAGCCCGTCGTTGTATCTCCGGCCGGGCATGAGACGTCCGGTGAATTTGTCGACGATGATGACCTCGCCGTCCTTGATCACATAGTCCACGTCGCGCTTCTTGCAGCCGTGGGCGTGGATCGCCTGGTTCATGTTGTGCGAGATCTCGGCGTTTTCGGGATCGTTGAGGTTTTCTATCCCGAAGAACTTCTCCACCTTCTTGATACCGCGTGGAGTCAGAACGGCGGAATTGTGCTTTTCGTCGACGATATAGTCGAAGTTCTCGTCATCCGTCTCCTGCTTGGAATCGAGCTCCTTGATCACCTTGGGGGACAGGCGGTTCGTGCATTCGTTGCACTTCTCATATATATCCGACGTCTTGTCGCTGATGCCCGAGATGATGAGCGGAGTCCTGGCCTCGTCTATGAGTATCGAGTCGATCTCGTCGATTATGCAGAAGCTGTGCCCGCGCTGCATGAGCTGAGAGGCGCTCTTCGTGATATTGTCCCTCAGATAGTCGAATCCGAATTCAGAGTTGGTTCCGTAGGTGATGTCGCATTTGTACATCGCCTGCTTGTCGGCCGTCGTCTGAGAGTTCAGAATGACTCCGGTCGTCATGCCGAGAAAATTGAATATCCTCCCCATTTCGTCAGAGTCGCGCTGGGCGAGATATTCATTTACGGTGACGATGTGCACTCCCTCTCCGGTCAGGGCGTTGAGGTAGGCGGGCATGGTCGCGACCAGCGTCTTGCCCTCTCCGGTCTTCATCTCGGCGATCCTCCCCTGGTGGAGCAGGATGCCGCCGAGTATCTGGACGTAGAAGGGGCGCTTGTGGAGCACTCTGTCGGCCGCCTCCCTCACCGCCGCAAAGGCGTCGGGAAGGATCATGTCGAGCGTCTCGCCGGCAGCCAGGCGTTCCTTCAGGACAGCCGTGACTCCGCCGAGCTCGGCGTCTGTCATCGCTTTGTATTTTTCGGAAAGTCGGTCGACCTCCTGCGCCTGCGGGGTGATCTTCTTTATCGCCTTCTTGCTGTAATCGCCGAACAGGAGTCTTTCAAGTTTCATATGTCGGGGTTCCCTTCTTATTACGCATATATTTCCGATATTATTATATCACTTTTTCCGTTTTTTTTCAATGATTTGTTGATAAAGGGGGGGGTGTTAAAAAAGTCCGACTTTTTTAACACCCCCGCAGAATCTGCGGACAGGATACCGCAGATTCTGCTCGAGAACCCGCGGT
>ONVJ01000079.1 GCA_900321265.1 uncultured Eubacteriales bacterium | reverse complement strand
TCCTGGACGGTCGCCTTCCTGAGAAGCTGCCCCGAGTTTGAGAAGAACACCTATATGGAGGCCCACCTGCTGACCGATGAAGTCTTCATCCTTCTCAGCGGCGGAGCGACGCTCTATATCGGCAAAGAACGCGAGCCGGTCGTTATGAAACCCTGCCGGCTGTACAACGTCAGAGCCGGGACCTTCCATTCGATCGAGGTCACTCCCGACGCACAGGTGCTCATCTGCGAGAACCGCGACACCTGCCGTGGCAACACAGACTATATAACGCTTTAAAAATATGGGCTGTTTCATTCCCGCGGACGCACCGGGGAGCGAACAGCCCTCTTTTATTATATGCTTTCCTGATTCTTCAGAAACCGAAAAAACTCATCCCGAGCGATTTTGCGATCTTCCAGTCCATTCCGTCCGGAAGCTCAGCGGGGACCATAAACCGGTTTTCCGAATCCGCCCTTCCGGAGCTGAAATCTGCGACTGTGATGAATTCGGTCCCTTCTTTTTTCAGATAGGATAATAATTCTGCAGCAGGCAAAGACGCCTTGCGGGCATTTCTGAGAAGATCAATGAATCTGCCGTCTCTTTGTTTTCCGACGATTGCGGACCCGTCCACCATGTGTGTGAGTTCTCCTCCCGCGAAGGTGATCTCCCTGACTGCGACCGAATACTTCTCGGCGCCTTCGGAATCGGTCCGCAGGTACTCCTGGCATATCAGCATCAGTATATTGCCGTTCTTCAGCCTGCCTGCGACCGCGAACACGTTAAAGTTGTCGCCTGAAAGCGAAACTGTCTGCTGGTGACCGAAGGCGTCTTCGATCTTCAGTCTTCTGACATACTTTTCCTCAGGTTCGGTTTCGACGGTAACTCTGTATCTCGAATCGCCGAATAAGAACCGGCTTTCCGGACGCGGATCTGTCTCGGGGAATCTTCCGTAGATTCCGAACACTTCAAGCGAGAGCGACGGATCAAGCGAAGCGAGGACGGAATTGACCTTATCGGCTATGATGGAGGCGTGAGTCGCGGACAGAATGCCGTGAGCGTCACACAGCTGCATAGGTTCAAAAGTTCCGGGATTATAGGTTGAGGACTGAATTGAACTGACATCGTAATAGAGCTGGTTGAAGTCATCCGCGATGTTTATCAGCAACCTCATCCCCGCGGGATATGTCGTGCTTACCAGAAAGATCCAGATACCGCTGCCCTGCGGTTTCAGAGCGACTGTCACGGAAAGATCTCCGGTTCTGGTCACGTCCTTCCCTTCCTGCGGCAGATCAAGCTGCACTGTCTTTTCAAGATATCTGAAGGTTGTAAAACCAACGCCTGACGGAGTTCCCGGCCTGAATTCTACTTTGACGGCTGTTTCCGACGCAGGATTGTGCGAAGGAAGCACCGCTCTGAGCTTTTCGATCGCTGCGGCTCTCGCGCCTGCGTCCCAGAGCTGCTTCGGATCATAATAAGTCCCTTCAGGACCGGTTGTTTCCGCCGGCTCTGATGTCTCTTCGGTCCCGGAAGTCTCGGGCGGGAGACTGCCGGTCTGTCTATCGCTTTCCTGCTCCGCGGGAGTGACCGCGGTCACGGGATCTGTCTCGGTCATGCCGGTACCGCCTCCGTTCGCGCAGGAGGCAAGAAGCATCAGCGCCGCGAGGATCGCGGGGAGGACTTCACAAACGTGTCGCTTCATTTTCATTCCTTTTGTAAAATTCCGGCAGAAGCGGACCGCGAAGGGTGCGGATCCGCTTTTTGCCGGTTTTGTGAATTCGTTCAGAGTCAGGCTTTTCCGTTCGAGCCTAGGACGTCGACGATCTTGTGCCTGACCATCTCCTTGACCGCCGTCCTGGCGGCGCCGAGATAGTCGCGGGGGTCGAAGGCCGAGGGATACTCGGCGAAGTAGCGGCGGATCGCCGCGGTCATGGCGACGCGGATATCCGAGTCGATATTGATCTTGCAGACCGCCATCGACGCGGCCTTCCTGAGCTGCTCCTCGGGGATGCCGACGGCGTCTGGCATCTTTCCGCCGAGAGAGTTGATCTCACGGACAAAGTTCTGGGGAACGCTGGACGCGCCGTGCAGAACTATCGGGAAGCCGGGCAGTCTCTTTTCGACCTCGGCAAGGATATCGAATCTGAGCGGAGGGGGAACGAGCACGCCGTCGGCGTTCCTCGTGCACTGCTCGGGAGTGAACTTGTAGGCTCCGTGCGAGGTGCCTATGGCGATGGCGAGAGAATCGACGCCGGTGCGGGTGACGAACTCCTCGACCTCTTCGGGCCTTGTGTAGGAGGAGTCCTCGGCGGCGACCTTAACGTCGTCCTCAATGCCGGCAAGCTTGCCGAGCTCGCCCTCGACGACGCATCCGCGGGCGTGGGCGTAATCGACGACCTTCCTCGTCAGCGCGATGTTCTCATCGAAGGACCACTTCGAGCCGTCGATCATGACCGAGGTGAAGCCTCCGTCGATGCAGGACTTGCAGATGTCGAAGTCGGCTCCGTGATCGAGGTGGAGCGCGAAATCGATCCCGCTCTCCTTGACGGCGGCATGGGCAAGGGCTACGAGATACTCGTGTCTCGCGTATCTGCGCGCCCCGGCGGAAACCTGCAGGATGACGGGAGACTTCTCTTCGGCGGCGGCTTCGCAGATCGCCTGGATGATCTCCATATTGTTGATATTGAAGGCGCCGACCGCGTATCCGCCGGCATACGCCTTCGCGAACATTTCTTTGGTTGTTACAAGTGCCATTTGGAGTTTACCTTTCTTTGCGGCCGCCCGGGCAGACCGTCCGGGCAGCCGTCTTTTTGCATTTCAGAGAATCAGAGCTCGGGGACGTTGATCTCGACTTCGCGTCCGGCGACCGCCGATCTCGCGATACCGTCGAGGATGGCCTGGTTGTAGATGATCTGGCTGGAGGGTACCGGAGCCGGAGTGCCGTTCTTGATGGCGTCGAGGAAGGAGCGGATCTTCAGATCGAAGAGACCTTCCTTCATCTTTATGATCGGGACCTCGGTCTCGACCTGCATGCCGGCGACCTCGTGGTAGATCTTCATCGGTCCGCCGACCGAGCCGTTCCAGCACTCGGTGGAGGGGATCCTGAGTCCGCCCTTGGTGCCGAGGATTATGGTGTCCCCGGGGGTGTCCATGTTCATGGCCCAGGCGATGCGGAAGTCGAGGATGATCCCGCCCTCAAGACGGATGAAGGCGGCGGCGAAGTCGTCGACGCCGAACTTCTCGGCGTATTCGGCTCTCTTGTCGGCGCGGTATCCGCAGTAGTTCGGATCCTTGCCGAAGAAGTCGGACTTGTAGCCGGTGACGGTCAGCGGCTTCGGGTATCCGATGGCGTTGAGGACCATGTCGAGCGAGTAGCAACCGATGTCGGCGAGTGCTCCGAGGCCGGCGGTGCTGTCCTCGATGAAGCTGGTGCCGAAGGGGGTCGGAATGCCGCGGCGGCGTCCGCCTCCGGTCTGGATGTAGTAGATCTTTCCGAGAACGCCCGAACGGACGATCTCGCCGATCTTCTGCATGTTGGCGTCAAGTCTGGGCTGGAAGCCGATCGAGAGGACCTTTCCGCTCCTCTTCTCGGCCTTCACGACCTCGATCGCCTCCTCAAGAGTTACCGTGAAGGGCTTCTCGAGCAGGACGTTGATGCCGGCGTTCAGCGCGTGGATGGCGCAGGGAGCGTGCTGGCGGTTGTAGGTGCATACCGAGACCGCGTCGAGGTTCAGCGACTTGTCGGCGATGAGCTCCTCGTCGTTGGCGTAATCGGTCTTTACGCCCTCGAGGCCGTATTTCTTGAAGAACTCAGCGGCCTTCCCGGGGATAAGATCGGCTCCGGCGACGATCTCGACGTCGGGCTGCGCCATGTAGGATTTGATGTGGGATCCCGCGATCCATCCGCATCCGATGATGGCGACGCGGAGCTTGCGGCCGCCGTCTACCTTCTTCTCCGCCTCGGCGGTAAAGGTGTTCAGGCCGTCCATAGATTTGTCTGCCATGAATTTGATCTCCTTTTATTTTTTTGTTTGTTGATCTGCAAGCAGAAAACGCTGTCAGTTGTAGTCTGTCGAGAAGGGCCGTGCCTTGTAAAATCCGCTTCCCGCGATATTCAGGGTGAGCGTATACCTTCCCTCTGCGATGAAGATGAGCGATGCCGTCGTCCAGGATTTGAAGGCTCCGTCGGGCACCGAAAGGATCGCGCTCCCGTCGGGGAACAGCCCGATGCCTTTGACGTTTTCCCGCCGGGCGGATCCGGGAAGCGCCGAGGCCCCCTCTCCTCCGGAGAAAACGCCGGTGGACTTGGAATATACATAGACCGACGATCCGGTAGACAGGAGAAGGCTGTCGGTGTCGCCCGGCATCGGCTGAAGCTCGTGACCGTACAGGGTCGGAAGCTTCTTTCTGTATCCTTCCCTTTCGGTGACGGCTACCCCCGAACCGGTAAGCTCAACGTCGAACAGAGCGAGCTCGCTCCCGCCGAGACACCATACGCCTCCGAGTTCGGGATCCCAGAGCAGGCCGTGGGCGTCCTCGAAGGAGACCGGCGTAAATTCGACCGAATCGTCGATGCGGAAGAACCTCACCTCGTTCCCGCTGCTGCTGGCCACTCCGACGGCGTATCCGCCTCCGCAGGGGATGAGCTCGCAGGCATGGGGGTTGTCGGCGGCATAGCCCGTCCGCCATACCGTCTTCTTCGTCTCATAGTCGACGATCGACGCCGACGACGCTCCGTAGGCAGCCAGGATCACCGTCCTGCCCTCGTAAAGTCTGGCTCTCGCGTCGGCGATGTTGTACTCGGAGTAGGTCATCGACCAGACGGCATCGCCGATACGTCCGCAGTCGGGTATGTCGTAGACCTCGACTCTCGAGGTCTTCTGGTCTGTCGTGATTATCCTGTAAGAGGTATCTGTCCTGCCCTCTCCGGGTCCCGAATAGTACATGATCCCCTCCTTCTCCGAAAGCCCGGCGGCAAAGGCCGCGCAGGCGTCTCTGAGCGCCCACTCGCTGCCTCCGGCAATCACGAGTTTCGTTCCGGAAATCGCTATCGTCCAATCCCGCGGGGCGAGCCCCTCAAGCGTGGCGGAGGATTCCGGACGGTTGGTCGAACCGATCAGTATCTCCCGTCTTGAAAGGATCTTCTCGCGCTCTTCTTCTGAGGGACGCTTCAGATCGAAGTCGTCGGAGGCAGTAATGCCGGCGTCATGCGACGCAAGCGCGCGGAAGACGGTCGAAAAAGAGGACAGCGTCATTTCGGTGGCGTTTTCAGACCTTACAAGGAGCGAGTAACCGTCGGCACCCGTGACCGCGATCCCGGCCGGGACTTCCTCTGTGACCTCTGTCGTCCCTCTCTCTCCGCCGCTTCCCCCCGCGCAACCCGCAAAGCAGAAACAGAAGATGAGTGCCAGAGCAAAGGCGCAGATCGGTTTCGCCGCCTTCCGGCGGAGCGCCTGGGCAGAGCCGGGGCTCCTGCTTGTGTGCGTCACTGTCCGATCGATCTCAGGTAATCTATGCTCTTCTTTGCGCACTCGATCGGCGTCAGTCCCATCGACGGGTTGTCCTGCTCGACGACGAGCCATTCTGAGCCCGCCTTCTCGGCAGCGGCGACGATCGAGGGCATGTCCTGCAGACCGCTTCCGACCGGGCGGAACTCAAATCCGTCGGGCCGCTTCGGTGCCTTGTTCTCGATGCCGATGAGCTCGTACATATTCTCGCTCTTCTGTCCGAAGAAGTCCTTGAGATGCACGACGGGCGCGCGTCCCGAGTATTTGAGGAGATATTTCGAGGGATCCTCGCCGCCGACGTTCACCCAGCAGGTGTCGAGCTCGGTCTTCAGAAGATCCTCCGGGATCGTCTCATAGAGGATGTCAAGGGCGTATTTACCGCCAAGCTTCATGAATTCGAAATCATGGTTGTGATAGAGCAGCTGGATCCCGGCCTTTTTCGCCGCCTTGGCTATAATGCCGATGAACTCAACGACAAACTCAAAGTTCGGAGTCCCCGGACGGTGCTCTGGGGTGAGATAGGGAACGGCAACATATCTGCAGCCTATCTCGGCGTACTGCGCCAGCACTCCGGCCGGGTCCTTCAGCATGTCGACATAGGGCACGTGGGCCGAGATGGGATTCAGCGAGTATTTCTCGCAGAGCGAACGGACCTCAGCAGGGGTGTTTCCGTAAAGGCCGGCGAACTCGACTCCGTCGTAGCCGAAGTCTCTGATCTTCGAAAGAGTCCCGGCAAAGTCCTCGGAAGCTTCTTTTCTGACCGAATAGACCTGGATTCCAATCGGGAATTTCTTCATGGTTTTTTATCGTCCTTTCAAAAAAATGCTGATTTGGCTGCCGCGCCGGGGATCAGACGCCGTCTTCCGGACGGTCTGCCTCTCCCGACGGCTGTCCGGCGTCTTCCGCGGTCTCCGCGGAGGATGGCGCGCTCTTTTTCTTTCTGAACACGAGCAGTTTGCTCAGAATGTAGTTGAGAACCGTGATGAATACTATCGATATCGCCGTCGTCATCTTGTCGGCGTCGACGTCGATGATAAAATGAAATGTCCTGTATCCCATGCGGGTGAGCAGCAGCGGCAGACCGACGGCGATCCCCAGCTCAAGCATAAATGAGAAGATCCTCGATCCTACGAACTTCCCGAACTGGGCCCAGACGGCCGATCTTTCCTTTTCGTAGTTGCGAAATACCCAGATCTTGTTCGGCCAGAAGGTGGCGACGATCGCGCATGCCGAGCCGGTCACAGTAGAGACCGTCCTCAGGGCAGAGGCTCTCGCGGCCTCGGCGGCCTCTTCAGACGCGAGGTCAATCGAGAGGATCGCCGCTCCGCCGTAGATCATCGCGAGCCTGATGCCGTAGGATATGACGGTCGCCATGAGGCCGACGAGTATGTAGACGATTATCTCGCGGTATTTTTCAAACAGCTTTTTCATAGTCAGGCGTCAGCTCTCTTTCCTCGACCACTGCGTCCCGGCGGGAGTGTCAGTGAGGACTATCCCCTCGGCGAGGAGCTCTGCCCTGATGCGGTCGGCCTCGGCCCAGTTCTTCGCCTTTTTGGCAGCGGCGCGGGCGGCTATCCTCTCCTCTATCGATCTGACCGCAGGATCGTCGGAAAAGCTCTGTCCGGCTCCCGACGCAGCGGCGGCCTTCTCCTTTTCGGCCTCATCGGCGATCTGCGCCGCTGCCTTCTCTTCGAGTCCGAGCTTGAGCACGGTGTCGAAATCCCTGACGGCGGCCAGCCTCGTCGCGGGAGACGCCGGGGATTTCAGGGCGTCGTAGAGCGCGGTAACGGCAAGAGAGGTGTTGAGATCGTTGTCGAGAGCGTCGGTGAAGCGCTTCTTCAGTGCGGCCAGCGCTTCGGCGTCGGGCTCCTTATCGGCAGACGCTCCCGCCTCGCGGAGGAGAGCGGCGACCCTCAACACCAGCTTTCTGTAGGAAGCCGAGGCGTTGTCGAGGTTTTCATAGCTGAAGACGAGATTCTTGCGGTAGTGCGACTGGAGGCAGAAGAAGCGGTAGGCGAGCGGGTCGTAGCCCTTCGACTCGAGCAGCGAGACGGTGAGGAACTCTCCCGACGACTTGCTCATCTTGCCCGACGTCGTGTTGAGATGGTGGACGTGCATCCACCAGTTGCACCATAAGTGGCCGAGATAGGCCTCGCTCTGGGCGATCTCGTTAGTGTGGTGCGGAAATGCGTTGTCGATGCCTCCGCAGTGGATGTCGAGCCTCTCCCCGAGATACTTCATCGCTATGCAGGAGCATTCGATGTGCCAGCCCGGGTAGCCGGTGCCCCAGGGGCTCTCCCACTTGAGCTCCTGGTCCTCGAACTTTGATTTGGTGAACCAGAGGACGAAATCGGCGCGGTTGCGCTTGTTCTCGTCGGCCTCGACGCCCTCTCTGACGCCGACCTCGAGGTCCTCCTCGGCAAAGCCGTGGAAGACGTAGTATTTATCGAGCTTTGACGTGTCGAAATAGATGTTTCCGCCCGCCTCGTAGGCATAACCCTTTTCAAGCAGCGCGGAGATGACGCGGATGAAATCGTCTATGCATCCGGTCGCCGGCTGGACCGTCTCGGGGATGCGGATATTCAGCTTTTTGCAGTCGGCAAAGAAGGCGGCGGTGAAGAAGGCGGCGATCTCCATGACCGTCTTGTGCTCTCTCTTCGCGCCTTTGAGCATCTTGTCCTCGCCGGTATCGCCGTCGGACGTCAGGTGACCGACGTCGGTGATGTTCATCACGCGGTTGACGTCGTATCCCAGGTAGCGGAGATACCTGTCGAGGATATCCTCCATCATGTATGTGCGGAGGTTGCCGATGTGGGCGTAGTGGTAGACGGTCGGGCCGCAGGTGTAGATCTTCACCTTTCCCGGCTCGTTCGGTACGAACTCTTCTTTTTTATGACTGAGCGAATTATAAAGATAAAGTGACATTTAGGGTTCCTTTCGTCGCGCATCTCCCGCGGGAGACACGGCGCATATTTACTTTTTCCAGGCGCGGTCTATCAGCGACCTCGCGACCGCCATGAGGTGGTATCCGACGAACTCCGAGGCGGCCTTCGGCAGATGCCTCGTGCGGCACTCGAAATTGAAGGTGCCGCTGTAGCCGATGTCGTACAGGGCGCGCATCACGCCGTCCCAGTCGGCGGTCCCGAAGCCGGGGATGAGGTGGGCGTCGATATGCCCCCCGACGTTGTCGTTGAGGTGCAGTCCCATAAGTCGGTCGCCCAGGGCGGTGATGCCGAGATACTGATCGACCTCCGACAGGTTGGCGTGTCCGGTGTCCCAGCAGTTGCCGCATCCGAGCGCGTCCGCCAGCGCGATGATATGCCCGGGCTGCGCCCCGTAGCGCATCCTGCCGTCGGCGTAGTAGTTCGGCATATTCTCGATCAGCAGCTTCACGCCGTACTTTTCCGCCTTCTCGACGAGAGGCGAAAACCACTCTATATTCTTTCTGTAGTTGAAGTCGAGTTCGTCCTCGCGCTCGGGCGTGTGCTTCGGATGGACGACTCCGCGCTTCATTCCGATTACCGAAGCGAGCTCGATACCGTCTAGTATACATTCCTTCAGGCTGTCGGGGCCTCTGAGGTTATGAAAGGGCAGGTGTCCGAAGGATACGTCGAGACCGTGGAGAGCGGCAAGTTCGGCAGCCCCGGCGCCCTTCTCTCTCCAGTCGGGGGAGCCGATGAACCATTCGGTGTCGAAGTCGACGCCGTCAAATCCGCATCCCGAAAGCCTGGCAAAGGTCTCGCCGAGCGTCTGCCTTCCGTCCCGGAAGGTGCCGGTAAAATTGAGATTACATGTGATCCTGAAACCGCCGTACATGATCTGACAAAACCTCCGAAGCCCGGCGGACGCCTTCCGGGGAGCCCATGCCGTGAACGGCAGGGCAAACAACCGGAATCCGCCTATTTAATCAGCAAATATTATATCAAATAAAAGTATAGTTGTCAATAAATAATGGGGGCCTGCCGAAAAAAAGCGACGTTTTTCCAGGCACGAGACCCTGCCGTTTTTGCCCTGAAATGCTCTATAAAATGATGTTTTTTCAGGCAATAACCGAAAAAGATCGGCATCTGCGTTTCGGATAACCCGCAGATCAAGCAGACTTTTTTTTGACTGCCGGAAGGTTTTTCTTGATTTTTTTTCATAAAAGAGTTATAATATTATTTAACTTATTGTTTCTTCCCGCCGGAAGTCCGGCGGGAAGGCACAGTCTTTTGCAGATGGGAGGACACAAAAAAACAAAAATGAAAAATCAGACCTCAAAGGCTTTGACAAGAGAACAGATCCAAAAGCTGGTGCTCACCGGCATCCTTGCCGCTATAGTGGTGGTGCTCCAGTACTTTTCGAGTTACATAAAATTCGGTCCCTTCTCGATCACGCTCGCGCTGGTTCCCATTATCGTGGGGGCGGCGATCTGCGGGCCGCTCTCGGGGGCTTTTCTGGGACTCGTCTTCAGTGTTATAGTGCTCATATTCGATGCCGCGGCGTTTCTGGCCATAGATCCGTTCGGGACCGTTCTCACGGTACTTCTCAAAGGAACTCTTGCCGGACTTGCCTCCGGTCTGATCTACCGCGC
>ONVJ01000086.1 GCA_900321265.1 uncultured Eubacteriales bacterium | reverse complement strand
GGCATGCCTTGACTTTTTTCCGCGCTATGATGGCGAGGATGAGGCCGGGGATACCGAGTTCGGCGAGCGCCAGTGCGACGATGGAAAGCACCATGGCGGGCGTTGTGTTGACCTCGGGAGCGGCCTGGACCGGCTGCTGATAAGCGGGCTGCTGGTCGTAAACCGGCTGCTGTGCGGTATCCTTAAGAGAAGCTCCGCACTCGGAACAGAAGGCGAGGCCGTCGGGGATCTGTTTTCCGCAGTTGGGACAAAACATTTTTTACCTCATTTCCGCGGCTGTGGGCCGCAAGTCAAATAATAGTGAATTCTTTGTCGGGATACGCTGTCGGATCAAAGGATGCTGCCGAAGGCGCAGAGAGAACTCCAGTCGTAAGAAGCGGCGCCTATCAGGGCGACGATCGCGGCGATCGCGTAGATGACCCAGAAGATCATCATGATGATGCTGAAGGCGAGGCCGAGACCGGCGAGGATCTTCGCGGCCTTGAGTTTCCCTGAGAGGGGAGCTCCGGCGGCGACGCAGCTTCTGACCTTGTTCTTCGCGACGATGGCGAAGATCAGGCCGAGAAGTCCGGAAGAGCAGAAGACGAGAGACATGATCGCCATGACGAGCGCCGGGGTGGTGTTAACCTGGGGAGCCGTCTGGACGGGCTGCTGGAATCCCGCCTGATACTGGGGCTGCTGATAAGCCGGCTGCTGATATGCCGGCTGCTGATATGCCGGCTGCTGGTAGGCGGGCTGCTGGTATGCAGGCTGGGCCTGAGGCTGGGGCTGAGGAGCCGGCTGAGGAGCCGGCTGGGGAGCGGGCTGGGGCTGTCCTACGGCAAGCTTGGTTCCGCAGTTTGAGCAGAAAGCCGTGCCGTCGGCGAGCTGGAGTCCGCAGTTTGGACAGAACATTTGATACCTCTTTCCGCGGCTTTGCGCCGCTTTTTTTATTTGAGTTTTAAATTACTGTTTTGTGGAAGGGCCGCGCGGTTCAGAGCCCCTCGTCGCTCAGGAAATCCCTGATGCTGCGGTCGTATTTTTCCCGGTCGACGATCCTGATCCGCGAGTGTTCGCCGCGGTCGAACCAGACCACGCGGTGGGGCGCGGCGCATTTTTCGAATATTTCAGCGGAGACCTCGGGCTTTGAGTAGATGTCCTCGCGGCTGTGGAGGAAGAGGACCGGCTTTTTCATTTTTTCGATCCTGTAGAGCGGTCCGTCGGTCACGACGTTCGATCCCGAGAAGATCCTTATGCAGAGCATTACCCCCCAGAGCATCGGGAAGGGCTTGCGGCCGCCCTTTATCATATGGTTTTTGAAGGTCTCGCAGAAGGTGGTGTACATTCCTTCCCCCGCCATTCCGCAGATATACTCGGGACAGTCGGGAGAGGTCGCCGCGTAGAGGGCGTTGGAGGAGCCTATGCAGACTCCGTGGAGGAAGACCTTTCCGACACCGAAGGCTTCGTGCAGGTATTCCGCCCAGGCCAGTGTGTCGCGGTATTCTTTCGTTCCGACCGAGTTTATTTTTCCGTCTGACAGTCCGTGCGCGCGCTGGTCGGTGACGAGCACGTTCCATCCGGCGGCGCGGTAGGGCTCGGCGAAATAGTAGGAGTAGAGCAGCGACTCCATCCTGCCCGGGATTATTATGACTGCCCGGTCATATCCGAAGTCGAAGTACTCGCCGGCGAGCCTGAAGCCGTCGTTCCTGATCGAGACCTCCTTTTTCGCCTCCGCGTGCTCCTTTGCCCAGGCGACTCCCTCTTCGAACATCGCGACCGAGATCGCGTCGTCGGGCGCGCTGCAGGAGCGGCCCCATTTTTCCGGGCTTGTCCTGACAAGGAGCACCGAATAAAGGATCAGCGCGAGTGTCATGAAAGGGGCGATCCCGAGAAGGAAAACGGCAGCGAGCAGGATCAGAAAAATCTTCATCTGTCAGTAGGTCCCCTCCCGCGGTCAGACCGCGCCTATGATGTACCGGTGGAGCTCCTGTCCTCCGTCGAGGAAGGAGACGTCTGCCATCGGAAAGCTTTCGGATATCGCCGAGGCGAGCTCATCGTTGCCTTCGGCGTCGTTGATGTCTCTGCAGAAGACCATGAAGGTCTCGGCGTCCGCGGCTCCGGGGATCGCCTTTATCGCCCTGACGGCCGTTTCGCCGAAGCCCTCGCCCGACGCGACGACCTCGCCGCCGGATATCGCGACGGCGTCGCCGACCGATACCGAGATGCCCCCCGCGCGGTATTCCCTGACTGCGTGCGATAGCGAGAAGGTCTTTATCGCCGAAGCTCCCTCGCGCATCTGTGAGAGCCGGAATGAGATGTCGTCGCTCTCAGGGACGTCCATGGCAAGCGCGTAGTAGCCCTCGGGCACCGTCGACGCCTCGATCAGCTCGATCTTTGACTCTTTGAACATCCCGGCCGCCTGCCTGACCGTCTCGAAGAGATTTTTGTTGCAGGGAAGAACCGCGACGGTCTCGGCGTTCGCGGCCCTGAAGGCCTCGATGAACTCCGACGAAGAGGTGTTCATGCCCCTGCCGCCGTCGATCACGACCTCGCAGCCGAGTCCCGAGAAGAGCGACTTCATTCCTTCGCCGTTGACGACGGCGACCCTCGCGAACCGCCCCTTGGGGGCTTTTGAGGTCTTGAAGACGTGCTCGTTGTGCTGGAGCTGCATGTTCTCGAGCTTGAAGGTAACGAATTCGCCGAATTCCCGGGCGAGCGTAATCACCTTTTCGGGGCGTTTCGTGTGTATGTGGACCTTTACCCTGTCGCCGTCCCTGACAACCGCCAGCGAATCGCCGACGCAGTCGAGATCGGATATGAAGGACTCCTCCCTGAAGCGCTGGCTGTAGTCGGCGCTCCTCATCAGCTGGAGGATGAATTCCATGCAGTAGCCGTATTCGAAGGCCGAGTCGGGCCCGAAGAAGGAGAGGTCTGCGGTGTGCGGCGCGGGCGAGGGGCGTTCCTCGATCCTCGCGGCGGGCATTTCCCCCCTGAGAGCCCCGAGCATGCCCTCGACTATCGCTATATAACCCGCGGCTCCGCTGTCGACCACCCCCGCCTCCTTAAGGACTCCGAGCAGCTCGGGAGTCAGAAGAAGGCTCTTCTTCATCTCGGCGATATACATCGCGAGGATGCGGTCGACCGGAGTCGATCTGACTATCTGGCCTCTTATATGCTCGATACCCTCGCGGGCGACGGTGAGGATCGTTCCCTCGACCGGTCTGACCACCGAGGAGTACGCGGTGCGGTAGCCGCGTATGAGCGCGTCCCGGAGCTCGCCCGGGCCGACGTATGAACACCGCGAGAGTTCGGTGCAGAATCCCCTGAAGAGCTGGGAGAGGATGACGCCCGAATTGCCTCTCGCTCCCAGGAGCATTCCTTCGCCGAGCCCCCTGAGATATGTGCCGGCCTCGGGCGAGGACACGGCCTTTCTCAGTCCCGACTCAAGAGTCAGTCTCATGTTCGTTCCGGTATCCCCGTCGGGGACCGGGAAGACGTTGAGGTCGTTTATCTCGCTTTCGCGCCGCCGCAGGCTTTCCAGCCCGCCGCAGAGCATCTTTTCAAGGTCGGTTCCGTTGATCTTTCTGAATGTCACTTGATGTTGCCGTTCCGAATCGTGATGAATTTTGGTTTTATAGGATTAAGCTTCTGAATGCTTCAGTCTTTTTTCTTTCTGAAGGCGGAGAAGAGAGTCTCGGATATCGGGGCGCCCGTCTTTCCCATACCGGCGACTCCGGCGGGAAGGAAAAAGCTGAGGACGAGCGAGATCAGCGTTCCCGCCGCCGAGACCAGGGTGATGAAGAAGGTCCCCTTCAGTCCGAAGATCTCGGTCTTCTTGAGCGCGGTCAGCACGACGTAGCCTCCGATGCCCGACGCGACTCCCGAGAAGAGTCCCTGGACCGCGAAATACATCGCGGAGTGTGAGATGCCCGTCCGCTCCTCCTCCTCTGCGGCGAGCTGGGAGGGGATAGAGTAGGACACCGCGAAGAGGGCGCCGATCGAGAGCGAGGCGAAAAGCCCGCCGGCGACCGAGGCGATCGTCTTCGGCATTCCCGCTGGGACGAACCTTCCGATGACGAACATCGAGATCATGCTGAAGGAGAAGGTGATCAGTATGTATTTGAAAGCAAAGCCGAAGCCGTGCTTCTTGATTATCGCGTTGTAGAGAACGAGGGTGAGCGGCACCGGGGCGAAGGAGCAGGCCATTACGATCATCATGCTCATGCCGGACACCGAGAAGTACTCGTTGATGCCTCCGAGGAAGAGCTGGACTCCGAAGGTCATGAAGGAGTAGACGATCATCCAGAGTATGAAATCGCGGTTTTTGAAGGTTATCGCGAGAGATTTAAAGAGGTTGACCGTCTTTACGTCGGTCTCACCTGTGCTCGGTTTTTCCTTTATCAGGAAGAGGGGGATCATCATGGTCAGCGAGATCGGAGCGACGATGAGCGAGACCTTTATGATGTTCATATTGTTCAGCATCGCTCTCACGACGACGTAGCCGAGGATGAAGTAGACGATGTCGAAGAAGGATTTGACGTTGGATATGAAGTTGCGGTCCTTGACGTTGTCGACGATCTCGGTGAAGGTCGCGTAGTACGTGACCATCGTCAGTGTGTAGAAGGAGAAGAAGACGCAGAGAAGGATGCCGTAGTAGACGGTGTTGAGAAGGGTCGCTCCGTCGTTCGGGATCAGATGGAAGAGAAGGTAGGCGGCGATCATCGGAATGAAGCCGATGACGATGGCCGGTCTGCGCCTGCCGAATCTCGTTTTGAGGCGGTCGGTGAAGGAGGCCATGGGAATGTCGATGATCCCGTCGAGGATCTTGGCGACCGTCCCGAAGACCGCCCAGACTCCGGCGATCACGAGGTCGCGGCCGAGATAGGTCTGAAAGGGGAGCACCTCCTCCGCGAAGCCCGACGCGATCAGGGCGCTGCAGAGGTAGGATCCGATCATGAGGTTGAGCATGTTTACGCCCATACCCGAGGCGGCGTAGAGCAGCATCTGCCATTTCTTGGTGAGTTTAGTCATTTTTTTGCTCCCGACAATGATTAGTCTTCTGTTGCGGTATGGCGGCGCGCGGTCACTTTTTCGCGGCGGCGATCTCTTCGAAGATCTTTTTTTCCTCAGAAAGGTCGGCGGATATCGGCTTTCCGAGGTAGTATGCCGCGAGAAGGCCGGGGCCGATGTTTATGCCGCAGTAGGGGTGAACGTCGTTGATACAGACGGCGCGGGGCTTTATCCTCTCCTCGATCAGGCGCTTGTACTCAAGAGCCTGGGCGTAGCGGCAGGTCTGGGCGATGAAGATGATCTGATCTCCGGGATCGGTGATGGTTTTTTCGATGTATGAGATCATGGTCGCGAGCGCCGCCTTGGCTCCGGGGGCCTTGGTAAGGACCGAAGTCAGGCCGTTTGAATCGAATTCGCCGATCGGCTTTACTCCGGCAAGGGTGCCGAAGAAGGCCTTGGCGTGGCTGATGCGGCCCTTCTTCGCGACGAAGGTCAGGTCGTCAAGCCAGCCCGACTGTCTGAATCTGATCTTGTTCTCCTCAAGCCAGGAGGTTATCTCGCGGCAGCTCTTTCCCTCGTCGCGCAGCTTTGCAGCGTATATCGCCATGAGACCGATGCAGGGGCCGAACCTCAGGGTGTCGACGCAGCCGATCTCGGCCTCGGGATGAGCCGCGGTCACCGCGGCGGCGGCGGTCGTCAGGAAGCCGTAGGAGCCGCTGATCCCCGAAGAGATCGTGATCGCGACGACGTCGTAACCCTGACAGACCAGTTCCTCGAGGGCCCTTGAAAACTCCTCGACGTTCGGAGGAGAGGTGGCGTATGCCTCGGGGCGCTTCTTGAGATCGGCGTAAAAGAGGTCGCGGTCGGTGCCGCCCTCCTCCCAGGTCACGAAAGCCTCGGCGTCGTCGTTGCCGGGAATCCTGATATGCGCCTTGATGAGTCGGATGCCGTATTCATCCTGGTATTTCGGCGAAAGATCGCTGGAAGAGTCGGTAAGAATTGCTACAGGTCTCATTTTTATTCCTTTCGGTTCCGTCCGGACGCGCCGGACAGGTGTTGTATTATTTTTCGGTTAAGTGTCTTTGCCCGAGATGAAGCGTTCTACGCGTTCGGCGAGCTCCTCGCCTCCGGCGGGGAAGGCGACCGAATGCTCGGCTCCCTCAACGAGGACGCATCCCGCGGAAGTCGGGCAGGCGTCGCTCATAGCCCTGACTCCGTCGGGCGGGACGGTCGAATCGGCCGAGCCGCAGATGAAGAGAACGGGAATGCGGGCTTTCCGCAGGACGTCGGATGCCCTGAGGCTGAAATCAACCCGGCAGAGCAGCCTCGCGACGAGGATCCCCGCCGGAACGAGCAGGAAGGCAGGCAGGCGCCTGTCGCGGCAGATCCTTCTCAGCTGGTCTGACGGAGAGTCGAAGGGACAGTCGAGGACCATTGCGTCGGCGGCGATGTCAGCCGACGCGAAGGCCGCCGAGGTGGCTCCCATCGACATTCCGTAGACGGCGGTCCGGCGGTTGCCGGGCAGTGACGAGGCGAATTCCGCCCACCGGCGGAGATCCCCGCTCTCGAGAATGCCCATCGTGGTGAAGCGTCCGCCGCTGTTTCCGTGTGCGCGCTGGTCCGCGAGCAGCACCGCCCAGCCGCGCTCGGCGAACCGGAGAGCCTGAAGGGCGAGCGGCGATCCCCCCGCGGAGCGGTATCCGTGGGCTAAGATGACGGTTTTGCCCGGTTTTCCCAGGAGCCGGCCCGACAGCCGCGTTCCGTCCGGGGCTAAGCAGCTCAGTTCGCGGCAGGGGAGCTCCGAGAGTTTACGGGTCGCCTCGACTATCCTGTCGCGGAAGGGAAGGTAGTATGAAGTTTCGAGATGTTCGGGAGAAAAGGACCTGCAGCCCTTCCTTCCGAACAGGATGACGAAGACTGTGAGCGTGGGGATGAAGACGAAAAGGAGCCAGAGACCGGCCGCGGCGGCGAGGATTTCAAGAAATAATTTCATTTTCTCTTATTTCGCGCTCCCGCTTTCTCTGCCTTTGTCAGAAAGCAGTTTGCGCCAACGGGCCTGAGCCTCATCCTCTGCAGTCGAGCGGTGGATGCCGAAGGCGCATTCCCAGACGAAGTGCTCGCAGTTGTTGTGCAGGACGTTGTATCCGCCCTCCCCGAGTCTCGCCCGGGCGTTTTCCACCGTCTTTTTCGCGGAAAAACGCCGTCTTTTCTCACCTCCGGCCCGTTCGGGGACTCCGACCTCGACGATCTTTCCGCATGAAAAGGTGTCGATGTCGGTTGAGAGGACGCGGATGCCGTCGCCGTTCTTCGGAAGTCCGCCGACCGGAGGAAGTCCGAACTGTATGACCTCTTCGTCAGAAACGTATATCCCGTAGTGGCAGAAGCTTCCCAGCCTGATCCTGATCATGTCGCCTGGGAGGCATTTTTCGGGAGACCACTTCATTCGGTCTTTGCTCCTATGTAGTCTATGACGTCTTTTACCGTAACGAAATCCTCAAGTCCGACGTTCTCGAACCTGATGCCGAACATCTCCTCTATCCCGATGACGGTATAGAGCATGCCGACCGAGGAAAGGCCGCAGTCCTCCTTGAGCCTGAGGGCGGAGATGTCCCCCTCCATGAGCGAGCGGTCGACGTCGGTCAGAAGAAGTATCTCTTTGAGCTTTTCTGTAATTTCTTCTCTTTGCATCTTTTTGTTCCGCCTGTGTTATTTTGCGTAGCGGGCGTGGCGGAGTATCTTCATGCTCGGCGTCCTCGGGAAATCGCTGTCCCTGACGACGAGGCGGTTGAATCTCTTGTATGAAGGAAGAGACGCGTTAACGGCGGCGATGTCGGCGGCCAGTCTCGCGGATCTCTCGGCCTCGGGGAGCTTTCCGAGCTCGGTCATCCTGGGAAGGACCTCGAGGACGAGGATCGGCGTTCCGTTCTCGGCTTTGTCCTCATAGAGCTCGCAGTCCTGGACGAGAGGAAGGGCGGAGAATTCGGCCTCGACCTCGGCGGGGGACACGTTCTCGCCGTTGGGCAGGATGATGATCTCCTTCGTCCTTCCGGTGATGTAAAGGAAGCCTTCGTCGTCGATCTTCACCAGGTCGCCGGTCCTGAACCAGCCGTCCTCTGAGGAGGAATCGTCCTCCCCTATGTAGCCGTCCATCATGTTCTCGCCCTTCAGCCAGAGCTCGCCGTCCTCGATCCGGTACTCCTGTCCGGGGTACATGAGGCCGACCGATTCGGGCTTGCGGAGGCTTTCGGGGTTGCCCGAGACCAGGTTCGCCGATTCGGTCAGGCCGTAGCCGGCAAGCAGATCGATGCCCATCGCCGCGTATTCGCGGATGAGGTAGGGCGGGACCGCCGCCGCTCCGCAGATGATCGTCTTCATGTCGGGGCCGAGCATGTTCTTCCCGAATTTCTTCGACAGCGTCAGCGCCATTTCGGCGAGAGCCGGCACCACGACGAGAAATGTCGGGCGGAACACCGCGATGTCGCGGAAGAGGTCCTTGCTGTTTCTGTTTATGAAGAGGGCGCTTCCGGTATAGAGCGACGTCATCAGGTTCCTGATAAGACCGAAGACGTGTGAGAAGGGAAGCACGAGCAGATATCTCTGTCCGAATATCTCCTTTATCCCGTAGCAGCCGTTGACCGTTCCGCGCATGACGGCGCGGTTGGAGAGGACGGCGCCCTTGCTCTTTCCGGTCGTTCCTCCGGTGAACATGACGACGCAGGGGGCGTCGCCCGGGACGTCGGCCGCGGGAGCCGGGGAATCTGATGCCTCGACATCTGAGATCAGCGCGACCTGAGGGGCGCGGGCGGCGAGGAGGGCGGTTTTTTCGGCGGTGGCGGCATCATAGACGAGCGCCGACAGGCCGAACTTCATCCCGATACCGAAGACGGCCTCGGGCGGGAGCTGCGGGGGAAGTATGACAGCGGTCTTTCCGGCGGTGACGACCGCCAGATAGACTTTGACGAAGCTGTATGAATTGGGGATGAGTATACCGATCCTGTCGCCCGGAAGTCCCGACACGAGCGGACGGAAGGAGGCGGCATCCTCCTCGAGTTTTGCGAAGCTGTAGTTTTCTCCGTTGTCGGATATCGCGGTCGCTCCGGCGTATCCGGGAAGTATCGCCTTCCACATCGCCGAGACCGAGTCGTAGTTCCGTATCCTGTCGAACACCTCGTCCGACGTGTATTTTCTGAACCTTTCTGCCGACGGTGTCTTCATGAAAATTGTCTCCTTTCGTGTCGCGGCGGACGGCGGGAGCCTGTCCGCGGCGTCTTTATGCGGTGTAAGAGGCGTTCAGAGCCTGTTTTTCAGTTTTTCCGGGAGGAAGCCGGCGAGGCTTCGCTCCTCGTCCTTGAGCATCTCGGACAGCTCGGTGACCTTTGAGAGGGGCGGAAGGGCTCCTCCGGTGTCGAGCTCGACCGGATCGCCGATGACGGCGGTGAGCCTCTCGAATATGTTTTTCCTCTTGGTGAGCAGGACGGGGAGGACGGGGGCGCCGGATCTCAGCGCCATCAGCACCATGCCGGATTTGAAGGATCCGATAGGATCTCCCTCTGTGTCGATATGACCCTCGGGAAAGAGGGCGACCGCCGATCCTGCTTTGAGCCTTTCGGTTATCTCCCTGAAGGATTCCATGCCGAAGTTGTCGCGGTCGATCGGTATCGTCAGGAAGCTGCGGAACCAGAAGGCAGAGTGTTTCGTCGCCCAGAATTCCTTCCGGCAGACGAATCTGATCCTTCTGCCCGGGAAGAGCATCATCAGATAGACCGGATCGAAGAAACCGATGTGGTTGGCGATGATGAGCAGTCCGCCCGATAGGTCGGGCTTCTTCCCGCCGGCGAATATCCTTTTCGGCCTGAACCAGAGCATGCCGGGGATCGCGGCGGTAAGGATCATTATGTCGTAGATCAGATATCTGAAAGAGAAGAGAGGATCGCGCTTCGCGCCGCCGGCGTCTCTTCCGGACTTTTCATTTTTCATCGGCGTCGCCTCCTCCGCTCTCATTGCCCCCGGTCAGACGCGACAGCGCGATGACCTTGTCGCGCATATAGCTGCTGACGTGAGCGAGATTTTCCGCGTCGGAGAGGGCCGGATCGGCGGCCTCCTCCGCGAAGAAGGGAGTCCCGATCGCCACCCTGGCGCGTTTTTTGTTAAAATAACTCCCGTTCGTGTACACCGGAATGACCGGTACGCCGGTCTCAAGAGCGAGCGAAGCGGCTCCCGGCCTGAACTCCAGAGGCGCCGTCTCCCCCTCCCGGGGAAGCCTTCCCTCGGGGAACATGAGCACCGTTCCGCCCTTCTTCAGGATCCGCGAGCACTTTTCCAGTCCCGACAGACTGTGCGAGTTCCTGTCGATCCTGATCCCTCCCATCATCGAGAGGAATATCCCGAGAGGCTGCTTCTCAAAGAGTATCTCCGCCATCGGGACCCTGAGCGTCCGCGAATAAAAGACGAAAAGCCAGACTGCGTAGTCGTAGACCGAGGTGTGATTCGATATGATTATCGCCGGTCCCCTGACCTTTCTGCCCTGGACCGACCTGTCCTCATAGGCGACAGACGTCCGGAAAGCTACGGCCTGGACCGGCCATCCGGTGATCTTGGCGAACCAGTTGAAGGATGATACAGGAATGTTCAAAGACGTCCCTCGACAAATGTGTAAAGATCTTTTATGGTGGAGATGCCCTCGGCGGAGGAGGGAAATCCCGTCCCCAGCTCCTCAGAGAGGGCGCTGACCATTGCGAACCACTCGAAGCTGCTGCCGCCGCAGTCGGCGAAGAAGTCGGCGGTGTCGGATATATCGCCGGTGCGTGAGGGAAGCGCGGCCTCGAAGGCGCGCCTGACCGTCAGGTAGAGTCGGCGGTCGGAGGCTTCAAAGTTTTCCGAGGAAATGTCGGCCGGCCTGATTTCGCCGGATGACACCCTTTCACCGATCCTTCTCCGGTTGAGCTTGAAGTCGTCCTCGGCGATCAGCGGGGTGCGGGTAACGATCACTCTGCCGATCCTCCCGGTGAGCCCGGAGGAGCGGAGGACTTCGTCGGCCGCGTTCCTGATCCTTTCCGCGGCCTCGCCGGTTGCGTAGCTTCCGGCGTAAAGGACGAGTGTCGCCGCCGTCCCTCCGTCGGGGCGGAGAGAAGAGCAGAGGCAGATCTCCTTCGCGCCGCAGCCCGAGAAGAGGGGCTCTATCAGCCCGGGGTTGAGGTTTTCGCCCGACGAGTCTATCACAAGCTCGTCGGAACGGCCGAGGATATACCATCTTCCCGACGCGTCCCGTTCGGCGAGATCGCGGGTGTTGAAGCGGTCGCCGCGTTCTGTCCTGACTCCGTCGGTAATTGTGTAGAGGGCACCCGATCTGCCGTATGAGATCAGCTCGCCGTTTCCGGCGAGGGAATACTCTGCCGACGGCAGCGGCTCTCCGACCGATCCCGAGCAGATGACCGGCAGCCGGCTTCCGAGTTCGACCGACGTGATCCCCGTCTCGGTCATGCCGTAGCCGTTCCTCAGCGTGTATCCGATCCCGCAGAAGAACTCGAGCACCTCCTTCGGGATCCGGCTCCCTCCGCTCACGCAGAAGCGGATGCTGTCGCCGAACATGCCGTCTCTGATCTCCTTCATCGCGGCGCGGCGGAAGAGCCTGCCGGCGGCCGGGACGGCGTCGAGCTTCAGCGAGAGCGCAAGGCCCTTTCTGAATTTCGCGAGCGTCTTTTCCCCGCGGGCGGAGATCTCTCTCATCGCGGCCTCGTATGTCTTTTCCCAGAAGAGCGGGACTGCCATGATGTGGGTCACGCGGTGCTTCTTCACAGTATTGATGACCGTGGAGGGCGAGAGGTCGTTCAGCTTTACGAAGGTCCTCGAGAAGAAGGAGAACCACAGATATACCGCGCAGAAGCCGAAAATATGACTGAATGGGAGCAGAGCGAGCAGCTTCAGCTCGCCGTCGCAGTGCTTTTTCGCGTCGGGCGATCTTCTGATGATGTATGCGGCGTCGAGTATCTGCTCCCGGATCTGCACCGGACCGTATCCGCAGCATTTTACGCGGGAGGATGTGCCGGAGGACATGAAGAGTATCTCGGTGCCGAACCTGCGCTCTTTCTGAGCGGGGAAATCTCCGGACAGTTCCGCAGCCGGAAGGAGTTCGCATCCGGCGGGAAGCATGTCCGCCGAAAGCGAGGGGATCGCTTTTCCGTCGGTTATCACTGCAGCCGCTGAGATGTCGGATAGTACTCCGCGGAGGATGTCCCGCCCCAGGGCGGGGTTGATCAGCAAAGGTCTGAAGCCTGCGCCGAGCACTCCCCAGAGCAGTGCGATCCAGAGCGGACCGTTCTCTGCGGCGATCCCGATGACCGAGCCCGCCGGGAGACCCGAAAAGCGCGAGGCGATCGCGCCCGAGAGCCTTTCTGCCTCTTTCCCGACATTGCCGTATGTCGTCTTCTCGATCCTGTAGCCGTGCGTTTCCTCCCAGATGACGTTTCCGCTCTCGCTGAACATCAGAGGAAAGAGGGAGTCGAAGGTCCCGTCGGTCCCGCGCAGCCTGTCCAGTTTTGATTTGACATATCCGTTGACGGTTTTGAAGCCGGCGATGTTGGTTAAATGCATGTCGGGAGACCTTTCAAGCTGAGGTATATGACCAGACCATTATATCACAAATTATTAAAATAAACAATATAAAAATGCCTTTTTGATTTTTTTTTGATTATTGACCGAAAAATATTGCGGGTCGGCGCAAAATGTGATATACTAAAATAGCGGGGCGGGGAAGGATCCGGGTGTTCCGAACGACCGGCGCCGACCCTGCGGCGCAATCAATCAAACGGGAGGTAACCCCATGAAAATCACGGCAGTAGGAAGACAGATGACTGTCCCGGAGGACATTAAGGAGCTCGCCGAAAAGAAACTGTCAAAGCTCGACAAGTACTTTTCGAGAGAGGAATCGGCGACGGTGACCTTCTCCAGGAAGCACAACAGGGATTACATCGAAGTCACGATCGCCGCTGCGAACACGATTTTCCGCTGTGAGACCAGCGACGAGACCTTCAGAAACGCGCTCGACAGAGCAGTTGACACCATCGACCGTCAGATCAGGAAGAACAAGACGAGACTTGAAAAGAGACTTCGCAAGAACGCCTTTCAGGTGGCGCCGGAGGAGGAACTGTCAGAATCGACCGAAAAGATCGTCAGGACAAAGACCTTCAGACTGAAGCCGATGTCGGTCGACGAAGCGATCCTTCAGATGAACCTGCTCGGACACCAGTTCTTCGTGTTCCAGGACGACACGTCGGGAGACACCTGCGTCGTATACGCCCGCAAGGACGGGGACTACGGACTGATAGTTCCGGAAAAATAAACGGTCCGCGACCGGTCCGCATCGAGGCCCGTCCGGGGCGGAGAGCGGCCGGCCGGTAAATCCAGGAGGTGCCGGGTAATGAGCGTTTACATTCCCGAAGGATACAGGTCTGCGCTGACTGCCAGACAGACCCAGATCGCCATAAAAAAGATCAAGGACTTTTTTCAGACAGACCTCGCCAACCAGCTCAATCTGCGCAGGGTGTCTGCTCCCCTCTTCGTCGGCCGGGCGACCGGTCTGAACGACGGCCTCAACGGCTGGGAGCGTCCCGTCTCTTTCGATATGGCAGCGATCCCGGGAGAGGAATTCGAGATAGTCCAGTCGCTGGCGAAGTGGAAGCGCATGGCTCTCGGCAGATACCGGTTCGCGGTCGGAGAGGGCCTCTACACCGACATGAACGCCATCCGGCGCGACGAGGAAACCGACAACCTGCATTCGGTCTTCGTCGACCAGTGGGACTGGGAGAAGGTCATCACGAAGGAGGACAGGACCGAGGCGACGCTCAGATCGACGGTAAGATACATCTACGACGCCCTCAGGCAGACCGAGAACTATATCGCCGACGACTACGGCTTTATCGGTCATCTGCTCCCCGAAAAGATAGCCTTCGTCACGACCTCCGAACTTGAGGACAGGTGGCCCGACAGAACTCCGAAGGAACGTGAATATCTCATTTCGAAGGAGAACGGGGCGGTCTTCATCGAGCAGATCGGCGCCCCGCTGAAGTCGGGAAAGCCCCACGACGGGCGCGCTCCCGACTACGACGACTGGTCGCTCAACGGAGATCTGATCGTGTACTACCCGATACTCGACACCGCGCTCGAGCTTTCAAGCATGGGGATTCGCGTCGACGCCGACGCGCTGCGGCTCCAGCTCGCGGCGGCAGGCTGCCCCGAAAAGGCCCTGCTGCCCTTCCACAAAGCGCTGCTTGAGGAGCGTCTCCCCTATACGATCGGAGGCGGAATCGGGCAGTCGCGGATGTGCATGTTCTTCCTGCGCAAGGCGCACATCGGCGAGGTCCAGGCCTCCTGCTGGCCGCGGGAGACGCTTGACGTCTGCCGCGAAAGAGGCGTGTTCCTGCTTTGAAGAAAGAGCTTCTTCCCATAATACAAGACCGCCGGAGGGTCCGTTGGGACCCTCCGGCGGTCTTGTGTCGCCGCATTACCCTTTTATATGCTTTTTTATCGCGTCAAAGGTCTCGTCGCTGATGTCGTGCTCGATCTTGCAGGCGTCCTTCGCCGCGGTGTCGGGATCGACCCCCAGCCTTATCAGCATCTCGGTCAGCGTCGTGTGCCTTTCATATATCTTTTCGGCGATGGCGCGGCCTTTTTCGGTCAGAGCGATATATCCGTCCTGATCGATGATGATGCATCTCGATTCCTTCAGCTTCCCGGTCGCCCGGCTGACAGCCGGCTTTGAGAATTTCATATAATCCGCGACATCGATCGATCTCACGAGATTTTTTCTTCTGGACAGAATGAGTATCGTCTCGAGATACATCTCTCCCGATTCCATGATCTTGTCTTCCATGTCTGTTTCCACCTCCGGCTTTTTCATTATAAATCATTATAACCCGGCGGAAGGAAAAAATCAACAATTTTTTTGTCTGGCGCCGGCAACGCAGCCGGCAGCTCACCGCCCGCGGGTGAGAAGTTCTGCCGCCCCGGGGAAAGCCCCTGCCCGCGGTTGATCCGGAAAAAAGGAGCAAATTTTGTTTTTTTCAAAAAAAGTCTTGACAAATTAACGACGGTTAACTATAATATTATGCGGTTAGCGGGTGTTAACCATATTCTTGTGCCCGAAGCCGGACGAGGCGCGGGCGGAAGGAAGGAGAAGGAGCAACATGCTGCCGCTTTGTCTGGCGGAAAAAGGCGAACCTCAGATCATAAAGAAGATCGGCGGGACGCCCGAAGTTAAACAGCACCTTGAAAATCTCGGCTTCAACGTCGGAGGGACGGTCACCGTCGTCAATTCTCTGGGCGGGAACTTGATCGTCAGGGTCAAGGAGTCGAGGATCGCCATAAACGACGATCTGGCGAGAAAAATCATGGTTTGAAACTATTCAAGGAGGAAAAATCAGGTGAAAACACTCAGAGACGTCAAAATCGGAGAGACCGCCGTCGTCGTGAAGCTCCACGGGGAGGGCGCCGTCAAGCGCCGTATCATGGACATGGGCATCACGAGACGCACCCCCGTCTACGTGCGCAAGGTAGCGCCGCTCGGGGATCCCATCGAAGTCACGGTAAGGAACTACGAGCTGTCGATCCGCAAAGCCGACGCGGAAATGATCGAGGTCGAATAATCACCGGCTATTTTTTTCGGGCGACAGTTAGCACAGGCTAATCGCCCGGGGCTCAGTTGAGCGGAAAGGAATACAGAAATCATGGATATCAGGATCGCCCTTGCGGGTAACCCCAACAGCGGAAAGACCACGCTTTTCAACGCGCTGACCGGTTCCAATCAGTTTGTCGGCAACTGGCCGGGCGTCACCGTCGAAAAAAAGGAAGGAAAGCTGAAAAAGCACGACGGAGTCATAATCACCGACCTTCCCGGCATCTACTCGCTCTCTCCGTACACCCTCGAGGAGGTCGTCGCGAGGAACTACCTGATCGGGGAGAGACCCGACGCCATCCTCAACATAGTCGACGGCACGAACCTCGAGAGGAACCTCTATCTCACCACCCAGCTGACCGAACTCGGCATCCCGGTCGTTGTAGCGATCAACATGATCGACCTGGTCAAAAAGGAGGGTGACAGGATCGATCTGACCGAGCTGTCCCGTCAGATCGGATGTCCGGTCGTCGAGATATCCGCTCTGAGGGAGACGGGTATCGCCGAGGCCGCCGAGGCCGCGATAAACGCGGCGAAGAACGGAAAGACGGTGCCTCAGCACAAGTTCTCGGGTCCGGTCGAGCACGCGCTCGCGCATATCGAGGAGGCTGCCGTTCACGGGCTTCCGGAGGAGCAGCAGAGATGGTATGCCGTCAAGATCTTCGAGCGCGACGAGAAGGTCCTCGAACAGCTCAATCTCGCGCCCGATCTTCTCGCCCACATCGAGGATGACATCAAGGCGGCGGAGACCGAGCTTGACGACGACGCCGAAAGCATAATCACCAACGAGAGATACATTTATATTGCGGAAGTAATCAAGAGCTGCTTTAAAAAGAAGACAGAGCGCAAGCTCACGAAGAGCGACAAAATCGACAGGATCGTCACCAACCGCTGGCTCGGACTTCCGATATTCGCCCTCGTCATGTTCCTCGTTTACTTCCTCGCCATGGCCCCGGGAGCTCCCGGAACGATGGCGACCGACTGGGCAAACGACGGTCTCTTCGGAGACGGATACCACCTGTTCGGCATCGGGTCGAAGCAGGCGGCGGAAAAGGCTGACGATTACTCTGCCGCGTCAAATGCACTCGCGGCTTTCGGATTCGAATTCGACACCGGAGACGAGTCTTTCGACGCTGACGCGCTGCTCGCGGAGATAAAGGGATTCACCTCCGACAAGGCGTCGGCGACGGTCGACGTGACAGACGACGAGACTCTTGAGGTATCGACGGTCACCGTATATTTCGATACCGTCCCGTCCGGCGCCGACGAAGAGTCGACGAACGGCATGACATTCAAAGAAGCAGTCTCCTACTTCGGGGAGAAGGGATTTGACGAGCCCGATCCCGCCGATGACGGTGTGTGGGTGCCCGGTATCCCGGCTCTCATCGACAAACTGCTTCTTGACGGAGAAGGAAATCCGAAAGTCCCCGAATGGCTCTACGGACTGATCCAGAACGGTATCGTCGCCGGCGTCGGCGCGGTGCTGGGATTCGTTCCCCAGATGCTCGTCCTCTTCTTCCTGCTTGCGGTCCTCGAAGGCTGCGGATACATGGCCCGCATCGCCTTCGTCCTCGACAGGATCTTCAGAAAATTCGGCCTTTCGGGCAAATCCTTCATACCGATGCTGGTCGGGACCGGCTGCGGTATCCCCGGCATCATGGCGTCGAGGACAATCGAGAACGAACGCGACCGCCGTATGACGATCATGACGACCACCTTCATCCCCTGCGGGGCCAAACTGCCCTTCATCGCGATGGTCGCCGGAGCTCTCTTCGGCGGGTCGGCATGGATATCCGTTTCTGCCTACTTCATCGGCATGGCGGCGATCATAATCTCGGGCATCATGCTCAAGAAGACAAGAAAATTCGCGGGAGACCCGGCCCCCTTCGTGATGGAGCTCCCGGCCTACCACCTTCCCACCTTCCGCAACGTTCTCCGTTCGACCTGGGAGCGCGGCTGGTCCTTCATTAAGAAGGCAGGAACGATCATTCTGCTTTCGACGATAGTCGTATGGTTCACATCCTTCTTCGGATGGGTCGAAGGGACCTTCCGCATGCTCTCGGAGGATGAGATGGGTTCGTCGATCCTCGCCTATGCCGGCAAGGGCATCGCATGGATCTTCGCACCGCTCGGATGGGGAAACTGGAAAGCGGCTGTCGCGTCTGTCACCGGACTTGTCGCCAAGGAGAACATCGTCGGCACGATGGGCATCCTCTACGGCGACTGGACGGGAATCGCCGGCTCCTTCGCGACAAAGATCGCCGGATTCTCCTTCCTCGTGTTCAACCCCCTCTGCGCACCCTGCTTCGCCGCGATCGGTGCCATCAGGCGTGAGATGAACAACGC
>ONVJ01000246.1 GCA_900321265.1 uncultured Eubacteriales bacterium | reverse complement strand
GCGAGAATGCGTTCCCCCTCTTCCGAGAGTGCCGCGGCGATCTCCTTCGCGGAAGGCGCGTCGGGAAGCCGGGCTTCCTTCAGTTCGGTTATCTCGGGGGAGCAGAAGGCAGAGAGACGCTTTTGGTATTCCGCGCAGCTCTCTTCAAGATCGCGCTCCTTCATTCCTCCGACCGCGATGATTCTGACTTTCAGCATGGTTCAGCGATAACCCGACTGCCCGTCAGCCGTTGAAGATCTGTGCGATCCGTTCGAAGACGAAGAGCCGCATCAGATCGATCATGACCGGGGTGATCAGCGCGATGAAGAGATAGAGCATCCACTGGGTCTTTTTCTTGCGCTCCTTCGCGTTCTCGATGAGGGCGGTCTTCTCGTCAGGAGTGAGAGTGTCGGAGATCATATCTGGAGTTATGTTGAGCTCGGTCATCCCGCGGTTGACCGCGAAATATACGATAAAGACGACCGACGCGGCGACAAGAAAACCTATGATCGCCGGTTTCCAGAGCGTTTCCACCGACGCCGCCCAGAAATAGACCGCCGAGGACAGCACGCATGCGACGAGAAGAGTCAGCAGTTTTCTTGCCGTATCGCGGCTCTTTTCGCTGTCTTTTCGGGTGATTTGGTTTGTTTTTTTCATTACAGTTGTTCCGGCTCGTGTCAGATCAGCCTGACGGCTCCGGCAAGCCTGATGTTCATGAGATGGCATGAGCCCTCACCGAAGACGGCGGACATCCCGCGGGTGAAGCCTTCCACCTCTTCTTCGGGGACGAAGGCCTGTACCGTTCCTGCAAATCCTCCTCCGTGGACTCTCCAGGCCGACGGTCTCCGGGTGCCCGAGAGCAGTCTTTCACAGAGGCAGAGCGCGAGCGCGACGCCCTGTTCGGAGGGATGGGCGGGCGAAAAAACATTCTGGAGATAGCGGAAGGAGGAATTTCCCGACTCCTTTACCTTTTCAAGGAAGAGAGGAAGATCATTATCCGCGAGAGCTTTCTTCTGGATATCCACCCGCCGGTTCTCCCCGTAGAAATGAAGCCCGCGGAGGACCGCCCGGTCGCCGGCGGCGGCGCGGATCTCCGGGATGTGCGAGACGAACAGCTCTTCGGGCAGATCCCGCAGCACCTCCTCGTCGAAGACAGATGCCGCCTTCTTCATCTCGGCGGGTATAGACGCGTAGTCGGCGGTAAGGTCGGCGTGGCTGCCGCCTGTGTCGATGATTACGAGGCGGTAGCCGGCGGCGGTGAGGTCGAAGCCGAGCTTTTCGACGACCGGCTCGGCAGGGTTTCCGAAATCGATCGCGACGATCCCTCCCGCGGCGCAGGCCATCTGGTCCATGAGGCCGCAGGGCTTGCCGAAGAAGGCGTTCTCGGCGAACTTGGAGACGGCGGCGACGCGGGCGTATCCGACTTTGCCGCGGTTGTAAAAATGCGAAAGTATGGTTCCGATCATATCCTCGAAGGCCGCCGAGGATGAGAGCCCCGAGCCCGAGAGGACGTCGGAGGTAGTGAAGGCGTCGAAGCCTCCGGTCATGAGACCTGCGTCGGAAAAGCCTCTCGCGCATCCGGCGATCAGGGAGGCGGAGGAGCCGAACTGCGCGGGATCGGACTCAGCGAAGGCTGAGATATCGACGGTGTCCTCCGGGAATCCTTTGCTCTTCACTCTGATTACAGGGCCGTCCGACGGCGCCGCGGCGGCGATTATGTCGACCGAGACCGAGGCGGCTATGACCTTTCCGTGATTGTGGTCGGTGTGATTTCCGGAGAGCTCGCTCCTTCCGGGGACCGAGAAGAGAGAGACGTCCCGGGAGCTTCCGTACCTTGACGCGAAGCCGTCGACGGCGAAGGCGTATCTTTCGCGCTGAGTTTCAAACCCTTCGCCGTAGATCTCCGCCAGTTTCCCGTCGAGTCCTCCCGACAGTATGAATCTTTTGAGTTTTTCCGCTTTCATGCCGGACTTTACCTTTTCATAAATAGTTATTCTTATATATTTTACCGCAAAACTCGGCTTCAGTCAAGGGGATTCGGCAACAGTTCCCGGAAAAAGCAGGGAATCTTCACCCGGACGACATAATGAGGCGATGTAAAAAAACTCGTTTCACGAGTTTTTCCATCGCCGTCGAGCGTTTGCTCGGCGCGGGACCGCGCCGTTTTTGC
>ONVJ01000080.1 GCA_900321265.1 uncultured Eubacteriales bacterium | reverse complement strand
CTCCGTCGTCGGAGATCTCGAGGAGCGACACGTCGAAGGTGCCGCCGCCGAGGTCGAAGACCATGACCTTCTGGTTCGCGTTCTTGTCGATGCCGTAGGCGAGCGCAGCCGCCGTCGGCTCGTTGATTATCCTCATGACCTCGAGTCCGGCGATCTTGCCGGCGTCCTTGGTCGCCTGACGCTGGGCGTCGGTGAAATATGCGGGAACGGTGATGACCGCCTGGGTGACCGGCTGTCCGAGATAGGCCTCGGCATCGGATTTCAGCTTCTGCAGGATCATCGCCGAGATCTCCTGAGGAGTGTAGGTCTTGTTCTCGATGCGGACCTTCTTGTCGGTGCCCATCGAACGCTTGATCGACGACACGGTGTTGTCGGGGTTGGTGATGGCCTGGCGCTTCGCGACCTGGCCGACGAGCCTCTCGCCGTTTTTCTTAAAAGCCACCACCGACGGCGTGGTCCTCGCGCCTTCGGGATTCGGGATGACGATGGGCTCTCCGCCCTCGTATACCGCCACGCATGAATTTGTGGTCCCAAGATCGATTCCGATGATTTTTCCCATGATATTATATCCTCCGTTTTCTTATTTCTCTCTTTTTTAGTCTCTATGTCAGTTGGCGACCTTGACGATCGAGTGTCTGATGACCCGGCCGCCTCTCTGATATCCTTTTCCGAAGACCTCGACGATCTCTCCCTCGCCGAAACTCTCGTCGTCGACATGCATGACCGCCGAGTGGAGCTCGGGGTTGAAGGTCTCGCCCAGCGCCGGTATCTCCTCGACGCCCATCTGCTTCAGGGCGTCCTCATAACTCTTCAGCGTGAGCCTGAGCCCCTCGGTGACCGTGTCAGGATCGGTGCAGCCGCTGTCGACAGCGCGGTAGAGGTTGTCAAGCACCGGAAGGAGTTTCTGTACGGCGTCGGAGTAGGCGTCTGTCCAGATGCCCTCCTTCTCCTTCTGGCTCCTTCTGCGGAAGTTGTCGTATTCGGCGTAGAGCAGAAGGTATTTCCCGTCCTTCTCGGCAGCGGCCGCCTCTGACGCGGCGAGCTTCTTTTCGAGCTCGGCGATCTTCGCCTCGAGCTTTCTGACCTTTCGCGGCTCCTTTCCCCTGTCGCGGACGCCTTCGGCGTCCTTTGAGTTCTCAGGATCACCGTCAGCTTCGTCCGCTACGGCAGATCCGGATCCTTCGCTTCCGGATTCTTCCCTTTTTCCCGCGGCCTCTTCACCTGCGGCTCTCTTTCCGGCATCTGCACGAGCGGATCCTTCGCGGTCCTTCCCTTCTTCATCAGGGCCTTCCGCAGCGCCGCTTCCCGAGGATGTCTCTTCTTCCGCGGGATCCCCGGGGGCCTTTTCCTCAGTCGCTCCGGGATTGTCTTTCCCGTTTATCTTTATCTCTTCATTCATGGCTGTCATTCTCCTTAACCTGTTGTCGGGACTCCTGCCTCATGGCGGCAGTCCCTGTTATACCGGATTTTTCCCGGCTCAGCCGGTGAAAATCCGCCTATCCGCCCTGACCGGGGCTCTCACCCGGGTCGGGAATGTCTCCGCCCGGAAGCGGCTGATATTCGCTCATCACCTCTGAGATGCTGCCGCAGAGCTGCTCGATGGTCTCAAGCACCTTTGCGTAGTCCATCCTGCGGGGCCCCAGCACCCCGATGACGCCCATCACCCGTCCGTTCCGCTTTACCGGCTTGAAGACGAGCGAGGAGTTGTTCATTACCCTGACCGAGGATTCCGAACCTATGACGACCGAGACGTCCTCTCCGTTGTTCTGATCTATCAGCTTGAGGATGTCGTCCTTCTGCTCGAGGGCGTCGATCAGCCCCGACAGCTCGTCAGGATCGCTGTATTCGGGATATTCGAGGAGGTGGTTGAGGCCGGTCGCGCTGACCTCGCCTCCGTGGTATTCGTTGAGGACGGAATAGACCGTCTTGACGATCGGCGATATCATCGGGGAATCGTCTCCCATGACCGCCTCGAGCTTCATGATGACCGGGAGGTTGATAGCCTCCGCCGATAGTCCCGAGATATAGTCATTGAGCGCCCTTACCAGGAGATCGACCGTCTCCGGGGGTTTCGGATCGGTCAGCCTGATGTGCTTTGACGACACGACCCCGAGCGAGGTTATCATGATCAGGACGAAGTTGTAGGCGTCGATGTATGATGCGCTGAACCTCGTCACGCTTACGGCCGCTCTCTTGGGCTGGACGGCGAGTCCGGTATAGTTCGTCATCGCCGACGCCAGCTTGGAGGCGGTGAGAAGGATCTGGTCGAGCTCGGATGTCTTGCTCTTCAGGATGCGGTTGATCTGGTTGATCTCGTTGTTCGTCATCCGGTAGTGCTCGATCAGCTGGTCGACATAGAAGCGGTATCCGAGCTGGGAGGGGACTCTGCCCGAGCTCGTGTGAGGCTGCTCGAGATAGCCCATTTCTTCGAGGTCGGCCATTTCGTTCCTGACTGTCGCCGAGGAGCAGTTGATCCCCGGCATCTGCAGCAGAGACTTGGAACCGACAGGTTCGCCGCACTCGATATGAGATTCGATGATGGCCTTGAGGATCATCTTTTTTCTTTCGCTCAGTTCCTCTCCGTACATCGGAATCCTCCTTCCCCACAGGGTCTTAAGCCGTCAGCCTGTGACCGGTCGTCTCACCGGTCGGTTTTTGCCCGCTTGTTAGCACTCGCGAGCCTCGTCTGCTAAACTTCGCTAATACTATACCACTTTTTGCCCCGAGAAATAACCTTATTTTGTTACTAAATTGTTAACATTTTGTGAATTTGACAAAATCACCCGATTTTTGATGTTTTTCGGCCGTCATGTCTGCTAAATTCTTCTCCGAAACGGGACGGTCAAAAGGAAAACCGGCGCGTATCGCGAAAAACCGCGACCGGCGCCGGTATGAAATGATGAGCAGGCTCTTTGCGCAGGTGTCCTGTTGGACGTCAGGCGGCGTTGTAGACTATCGACGTAACCCTGCCGTCCTTGAGGCCGAACTGAAGGACGGTGTCGCCCCTGGTATAGCAGATCGCGTTGCCGACCGTCTCAAAGCCGTCGCCGTAGGCCGCCTTGACCTCGGCCTCGGTCGCGCCGATCGAGATGCCCTCGGAGGTCTTTACCGAATCGTCGGTGAAGACGAGCTGAAGGAGATAATCGACGCCGTCAACCGGGTAGGAGTAGATGGTGTATCCGCTGTATGTCCAGACCTTGTCAAGCCCGAGATAGGCGCAGCTGTTGGATTCCTCGTAGTTCAGCGGTTCTCCGGCAGCCTTGATAAAGCTCTCAAGATTGTCGTGCGGCGCGAGACTGATATTCGTCCCTCCGCTGAAGGAGAAGACCTCCCCCGAATCATGTGTTCCGGAATCCTCATCGTCGGTCAGGACGATATTTCCTCCTCCGCCCGAGCATGAGGCGAGGATCAGCAGGAGAGCGAGCGCGGACGCGATGACGGCAATGCTTTTTTTCATTATTATTTATTCCAACCTTTCACCGACCGGCAACTTCCCGGGCGGTCATTCTGTTTCTTGATCTCTTAAATCTTAATCCTAATCGTGATCGTGATCTGCGGTCTCATTCCCCGACCGCTGCCCTGTATCTCGCGACGACTTCATCCCATTCATCGGCGGCGGCGAAATCCGGGTCGTTCCGCCGGTCGGGAAGCCCGAAGCTGTCGCGGAGCCATCCTCCGATAAAGCGGCTGACCTTTTCGGCTCCCGTCACGTTCATATGGTCTCCGCCGTCGTAGGAATCGGTCTCCCAGTCGGTGCCGATCTCGTCGGCGAGCTCGATCGCGTTTATGTAGGCGATGCCATGCTTTCCGGCGTATTCCTTAAGCTGGGCGTCCCATTCGGGATACCAGGGGTAGTGCCAGGTATCGGTCGGCGCCTTGAAGATCACGAACTCTATTCCCTCTTTCTCACAGGTCTCCCTCATGAGATCGAGGTATTCCCAGCAGACGTCGGGAAGAGCCGGGTCAAGGAGAGGCGGCGGGGCGGCGGAGGAGGTCTTCGCCTTCGTCCCCGTCATCGGCAGATAGCCGTTGCAGGAGACGGTATCCCTTGAGAAGAGGTATCTGAGATCCTCTCCCGTCAGCTCCTTCCACCTTCCGTGGTAGCGCAGGATGGGAAAGACATACGAAAGGAGGCTTTCTCCCTCGGTAAGCGACCGTTTCGCCGCGGCAAGCTTGTATTTCGAGAGCCTCATCCCGTCGAGAGTCAGCCTCGTGTACTCCTCGTGCTGGACCTCGCCGATCTTCATCTCGACGGCGTTGAAGACGACGACCGACGGCTTTTCGTACTTCAGCGTTTCAAGCAGGAAGTAATAGGAATGCCAGATCAGCTGCTGCGAGGAGCCCCGGACATAGCAGGGGATCCCGTATTCCGACCAGATCACGGCCGGATTGACCGATTCGTAGAATTCGCAGTCGCCGAGAAAGATGACGTCGTGACAGGGCTCCGAGTCGTAATACTCCCGCACCAGCGCTCCGTCATAGGGGAAAGACATATATTTAGGAACGAGAAGCGCCTGAAGAAAGCCGAGAAGCAATATGGATATGACGATGAACGCCGCGGCGGATATTAGAAAGGCTCTTCTCCCCTTCGGCTTGTTTTCGGTAGCAGATCTTTTCATTTCCGCCTCAGTTGTAGTATTGCGAAGGAATATTCGTGATGTTCACGAGGACCTTGTCGGATGATTTCGGATAGAGCGATTTGTCGTAGGCGTAATACTGCTGGTTCGGGCCTATGCCCGCGTTCCTCCAGCGGGTGTAGGCGTCGATCTGCGCGTCGGTCAGGCAGTATGCCTTTATCCTGTAGTCTCCCCTCTGAGGAGTGGCGTCGAAATGATACCAGAGCGGGTTCAACTGAGTGCCGAGGTTGACCATTATCCAGTAGTGCGTGCCTCCGGCCTGTCTCTGCGCCGCTTCGCTCCTCTGCACCATCACAGTCTCGTAGCCCAGGTATCTGAATATCGCCTGTGCTACAGACGCGAACGCGAAGCAGTCTCCCGACCTTCTGGTGGTAAGCGCCAGATAGGCCTCCCTCATCCAGTCGTCATGCGGACTCGAGTTGACGTACTTCATCTTGTCGACGGTGTTCGCGCTGAGATAGTTGTATATCGCGCTCATCTTCTGCAGATCGGTCATCGTTCCGTTAACGAGGGTGTCGGCCAGCGCCTTGGCAGCCGCGTTCAGCATCGCGGTCGAGATGGTGCTGTCCTGCACGACTATCGTCACCCGCTTCCGGGTCTCGTTGCCGGCGGGATCGGTCGCCACGTAATAGGCGGTATAGGTCCCGGCAAGCTGAAGATTCACAGCCGATGTGTCAAGCGAGAGATCGACCGGCTCGCCGGTGTTGTCCGACGCCCTGACGCCCGACCGCCAGATGAGGGCGGTGTCACCGACATTGAACTCGATAGTTTCAGACAGCACGGTGACGGTCGGCGGGGTATGGTCGGTCGCGGTCGTGCAGTATGAGTCATAGAGGGTGCGGTTCCCGCCGGCGTCGGTCAGCCTGATCTTGACCGCGTATGGCGGTTCGCCGGATTTTTTCGGCTCGGTATCGTAAGAAACGGTGACGGCAGTGGCGTCGTTTATCTCCGAGACGAATCTCTCGGGCGCCGGGAAGTCGCCGTCGTTGTATATCACCTGCGGTTTGACCGTCGCTTTGGGCGCGACGGTGTCCTGGACCACCAGCGTCACGTCGAAGGCCTCTCCGGCGACCATGACCGAGATCGTGTAGTAGCCGGGCACCGAGGTGTTGACAAGTGATATGTCCCCGCCGTACTCGCCCTCTCCGTCGGTCCCTACGAATACAGATACATCGGGGATCCGCTCTCCCGCCTCGATCTTCTTGAGCGAGGTCAGGATCTTGGCGTCCTCGACCACGGTTATCTCGGAATCGATAACCGTCCGGTTTCCCCCCTCGTCCTCGAGGATCACCGTGACCGGGACGGTCCCGATCTGCGACAGGTCGGGCTTTGACTTGAAGCTGCAGCTTACCTTTGTGGCGTCGACGACATCGGTGACGCAGAGCGACGCAGCGGGGTTGGAATTTCGTCTGACCGTGATTGAATTCGGCTTTCCGGTCGGAGCTACGCTGTCCCTGACCTCCAGTCTTGTGGTACAGGATCTCGAGCCGTCTACCGTCAGCTTTATCTTATGGATGCCTACACGGGAGAGCATCGACGTGACCGATTCTTCCGCGAATTCGGCCGTATGGCTCTTGTCGGTCAGAAAGTCGGTTGCCTTTATGCTCCTTCTTCCGGCCTCGACCGTGACCTTTGAGGCGACATAGCCCGGCAGCCAGATCTTGTAGTCGGTGAGCAAAAGGAGCGAAGACATAAGTATCAGAAGGAGCGTAAGGACGATGATCATCACCCTTATAAGTCTGCCCGAAGCGGAATTCTTGTTGGTCTTCTTCTTTTTCCCGATCCTTCCGGCATCGGCTTTTTTCGTCCCGTATGTGCGGGTAAGCCTTCTTTCGGCGCCCGGCTCTCCGGGAGCGGAGTATGTTCCGTAGCCCTCGTATGCCGGGTTCCCCGGGGCCGCCTCGTTCGCTCGCGGGGCCTGTCTGTACCCCGATGCGTCCCGTTCGGTCCCCGGAGAGCGTCTCTCTCTGTCCGGGGAAGCCGCGGGGCCGGGTGCCCCTGTCTGCTTGGGAGCAACCGGGGTCTGACCTCCGTATTTTTTCCTGTATTCTCTGTAATCCATATCTTCCGTATCCGTCCGCCGCCCGTCTTCCGGCCGGCTGTGTCCTGTTCGGTCCCGCGGGCGGGCAACTGTTCACGCCGCGCAGAAGACCGCATAATTATAGTTATAATTAGTATATCACATTTAAAACAAAAAAACAAGGGTCAGTAAAAAAACTCTTTATTTTTCACTCCGGGGGGCTGTCAAAAAAGTCGGACTTTTTTGACAGCCCCGCACATGTCACGGCCGGGAAACCGTGACATGTGCCGATCTTTTTCGTTTT
>ONVJ01000062.1 GCA_900321265.1 uncultured Eubacteriales bacterium | reverse complement strand
GGCGAGCCCGAAGTGACCACCGGTCCCGCGCCGACGGTCACTGCCTTTGACGTTACCCTCGATCCCGGCGCGAAGACCGCCTATCTCGAGGGCGAGACCTTCGACCCGACGGGATACAAGGGAATAGTCAGTTATTCCGACGGAAGCCATGTCGAACTGACTCCGGAACAGATGATCTTCTCCCCCGACCGGCCTCTCCTCCCCTCCGACAAGATGATCGTATTCTCCTGCGATCTGACGAACAAGGTCTCCGGCCTTGCGATATCGGTGGCATCCGCGGAATCGCTTGAGATCGGCGGGGCCTTCAAGACCTCCTACAGAGAGGGACAGGAAAACATCGACCTTGCCGGCATTCAGATCTCTGTTCTTTATTCAGACGGACAGGTGGTCTCGGTCGGACTCGACGACTGCCTATACTCTCCCTCATCCGAATCACCGGTCGAGGGGGACCTTACCGCTGTAACGCTTTCATATACGGCAAGCGCCGGTCATATCCTGACCGCGCAGATCCCGGTGACGGTGCTGAAGGCCGTCGAGATCGAGGTCAGATCGCTTCCCGATATCAACTTCTATGAAGGCCGCCCGCTCGCCTTTGAGATGGCGGATATCGACGTCTACGCCCGCTTTGAAGGCGAGACAGATTTCGTCAAGATCGACAATTTCGATATCCCGTCTGCGGGTGAGCCCCTCATCCCCGACGCAAGCGGCAAGGCGACCCTGAAGCTGACCCTCGGGAACGCCGAGACAGACTTCACCGTCGACGTATGCAGGATCGCCGAGGACGGACTGATAGTCAGCGGCGAGGCGTTTGATCTCTATTACGGGGATCCGATAGATCCCGAAAAACTCAAAAAACTCGTCTTTTCAGCCACATACTCGGACGAAGCAAGCTTTGAGATCACCGATTACGTCGCTCTGGACTGTCCCGAGGTATATCAGGCGGGCAGTTCGGTGACCGCCTCCTTCGCGGGATATCCCATCGATCTGTCGCCGGTCATCAAAGCGCATACCGGCGAAATAAAGATCGTCAAGGCGCCCAACAAGACCGAATACAACGCGGGAGAGAGCTTCTCGCCGACCGGGATGCTCTGCGCAGTCGAATATGACGACGGATCGACCGTCTCTCTCAAGATCGAGAACCTCACGATTGAAGTCAACGATCCTCTTGTCGATACCGACAGCTTCGCGACGATCGGCTGGAACGGCCTGACCGCGCAGGTCACGATCAAGGTTTATTCGGCGAGAAAGATCCAAAGAATTGAGATCGCCGAGGCACCCGATACCGTAAAGTATATAACCGGTCAGCCGCTGACGATCGACGGCATCAAGGTCCTCATCCACTATGTCGGCGAGACGGTCGCCGAAGCGGCGGATCCGGCCGATCTCGTCACTCTGCCCGAGCTCGGTTCTCCCGTCACCAACGGGATGAAATCCTTCACCGTAAGGTACAAGGTCAGCGATTCTGTATATTACGACGCCGAACAGCCGATCGAGGTCGAAACGAAGACCGCCATCTCGATCAGCATAGTGACCAAGCCCAACAGGACCGAGTATAACGAGGGCAGCTCCTTCAACCCCGCCGGAATGGTCGTAAACATGGTGTACAACGACGGAACGATGCTGCCGATCACCACCTATTCGATCGACGTCGACGACACCTTCCTCCTCACCTCCAGCGATCCGGTACAGGAAAAGACCATCAGGATCACATATGCCGGATTTGAGACCTCTCTGACCGTAACGGTGAGAGCCAAGGCAATCAAATCGATCTCCCTCCTGACGCCTCCGGCCAAGACCGTCTACCGCGCTGGAGAAAGCTTTGATCCCTCCGGAATGAAGGTGGTCCTCAACTACATCGACTCGACGGTATCTCCCGTCATCCTTCCCGAAAGCTACTACACCTACGCGCCGACAGGAAAGCTTACCTCGTCCGACAGCGCGATCTATGTCAGCTTCAGAGGACAGACCGTCAAGGTCGACATAACCGTCACCGGAAGCGGCACCGCCGAAACGACATCGGGCGGATCGGTGACAACGGCTCCGATCGAGACCACCGCTCCGGGCGATGAGACAGGCACCGGTCCCGACGAGACCGGAACTAATCCTCCCGACACCCAGCCCGGTCCCGAGGGATCCTCCTCATATGCCGATCCCGGAAGCGTAACCCGCTCACCCGAGGACAGCTCGGCATCCGAACCCGGGGGCACGACTTCCGCGAACGAACAGACGACCGGAAAGAGCGGCACCGGAACGAAAAAGACGGTAGACACGATAATGATCCTCTGGATCGGAATCATCGTACTTATCGCGGTCGCCCTTGTACTCGTCATAATCTACTACAAGAGGCACTTCACCTGATAAGTGTTCAACACCAAAATACGCGGCGCGGCTCCCTTCCGGGGGCCGCGCCGCGGTCGTTATTAATTCCCGAGTCTCAGTTCTTCGTCTGAGCCTCAACAAGTCTTCCTCCGCAATAGATCTCGCGGAGCTTCGGCTTCTCGATCTTTCCGGTGGGATTTCTCGGGACATCGGCGAAGATTATCCTGCGGGGCCTCTTGTAGCGGGGCAGACCGAGGCAGAAGCTGTTCGCCTCCTCCTCCGTCATCGTCATGCCCGGCTTGACCTCGATGATCGCCGCAGCGATCTCTCCGAGCCTCTTGTCGGGAAGTCCGATGACGGCAACGTCCTTGCTCTTGTCGTTGGCCCTGAGGAAGTCCTCGATCTGCACCGGATAGAGATTCTCTCCGCCGGTGATGATGACGTCCTTCTTCCGGTCGACGAGGTAGATGAAGCCCTCCTCGTCCTCCCTTGCCATATCGCCCGTCTTCAGCCACTCGCCCGAGAGAGACTCGGCGGTGGCCTCGGGATTGCGGTAGTAGCAGGTCATGACGCCGGGACCGGCGACCCAGAGCTCGCCGACGTCGCCGCGCTTCACCTCGCAACCCTTCTCGTCGCATATCTTCGTCTTCCAGAGATATCCGGCCTTGCCTATCGCCCCGACGTGGTCGATATTCTCAACGCCGAGATGCACGCAGCCCGGGCCGATCGACTCGGACAGTCCGTAGTTCGTGTCATATTCATGCTTCGGGAATTTTTCCTTCCAGCGCTTGATCAGGGAGGGCGGGACCGGCTGGGCGCCGATGTGCATGAGCCTCCAGCGGGAGAGATCGTATGAGTCAAGATCGATCTCGCCCCTGTCGATCGAGTCGAGGATGTCCTGCGCCCAGGGCACGAGCAGCCAGACGATCGTCGCTTTTTCGGAAGCGGCAGCCTCGATTATCCACTTGGGCGTGACGCCTCTTAAGAGGACTGCCCTGC
>ONVJ01000087.1 GCA_900321265.1 uncultured Eubacteriales bacterium | reverse complement strand
ATGCGAGTATCTCCGCCTCTCGGCAAGGGCTACGGTGGTGGGCTTCCCGTCAGGGGAGATGAGCAGCCGCGCCGCGGCTCTTTTCAGATCAGAGAAAGCGACGACCGATCTTGAGCGCTTGAGCTCGGCGAGAGCCTTCGAATAGTGACGGAGCGCGGTGAGAGTGTCAAGACAGACCGATGCTTCTGCCTTCATCTGTTCCGAGATCTCCTCCCGGGAAAGGGAAACCAGAGATTTAAGTGTCTTGAGTTCTTTCTTGACTGTATCCCTGAGGTCGCAGACGAGATCCTTCTTTTCCAGAGCCTCGCCTTTCGCGTTTCTGACCGTTTTAAGCTTCTCCGGTACCTTCGAAGCGACCGCCTTCCTGAATGTCTCGTATGAGTTCCCGGATAGAACAGAAACAAGCTCTGATACGAGGGACATGTCGGAAGAGACTGCCTCAAGGTATGGCGCGATCTGCGGCTCTGTGTCGATGATGCTTTTCTCCTTCTCGCAAAGCAGCGAGATGCGTTTAAGTATCATTTCGGCGAAAGAGGCAAGGGCTTTTCCATGCCTCGAACCGAAGAAATCGCCATCCGCCTCAGACAGAAGCAGTCCGGCGTGCGTCTCCAGCTCGTCGATCCCGCCGGGGCGTGAAGAGAGAGCCGATTCCAGCTTTTCAAGCTGCTCGGCGATCATGATCTCTCCCTTTGCCATTCCGAATGTCTCACAGAGGGATCTGAAGGAGGGCTCGTTCGAGAGCAGATACTCGACAGATTCCCGGGCGGTCTCAAGCCGCATGAGCCTGTCCTCGTCACCGTCTGCGATCCTGAATGAGGAGGGAAGTCCCGACGCCTGGAAATTGTCTCTTACAAGTCTTGAATAGTATGAATCGATGGTACAGATGTCCGCCGAAGCGACCGCAGTGAGCTGATCCGCCAGCCTTGAATTTCCGGGATCCGCCTCAAGCGCCGCCGATACAGCGTCGGTTATCCGGCTGCGGAGCTCAGCTGCAGCCGCGCGGGTGAATGTGACGATCAGCATCGTCGAGATATCCTCCGGAGCCGCCGGATCGGTGATCATCGAAATGATCCTCGAGGTGAGGGTCGCGGTCTTTCCGGATCCCGCGGCGGCAGAGACCATCACGCTGCGTCCGCGGATGTCTATCGCCGTCTTCTGTGACTTTGTCGGATTCATTCCTCCTTGCCCTCCTCACCGATAACGCTGTTATCAACCGCCGCCCCGCGTACGACCGCTGAAGAACGGCATACGGCTTTATAAGGGCATTTTTTGCAGGTGTCCTTTCTGCTCGCAGGCCTTGCAGCCGCGGTTCCGGTCTTTATCGCCTCGGCTGCCCCGCAAAGAAGAGCTTCGGCCTCGCGTTCGATATCCCCGAGCGTAGCTCTGGCCGCCGGAGTTTTTTTGCCGCTTTTCTCAAATGTGTATTTCGGATCATTCGATCTTGACACGACGCTCTCGGCGCCTTCCGCGACGAATCCGCTGCGACTTATCGTCAGAGACGCGGCTTCGATCGCGGCATCCTTCCCGTCGAAGTTTCCGACGGGAGCATCGTAGACGCAGCCAATGTACTCAAATCCCGCAGCCTCGGGGACATTTGAGAATCTGTCTCCCTTTCCCTCCTCAATCAGTGAGAGAAGATATAGCGGGAGCTGACAGTATTCGGCTGAAGACCGGCCGGGAAGACCGTAAGAGGTCTTGTAATCGACAGCTCTGACATATGTCCTTCCGTCCTTCTCTCCGGTGTCCACCCGGTCGATCCTCCCGGTGAGCGAGACTCTGCTTCCGTCGGAAAGCGGGAAGGAGACGGGCTTTATTCCTCCTCTGCCTATATTCAGTTCGAAATAGGCTGGCTTGAGATCCGAATCCTCGATCTCACGGCGCAGGTCGCGGATTATTATTTCGGCGGTCGTCTCGCTCCGTTCCGAGATGTGAGAGAGAAGCGCGGTGCGTTCGGCGGAGCCTTCCGGAGCGATCTCTGCCGCGGCTGCGGCAACCGAATCTCTGATCAGCTTTTTATTATCCGCAGGATCCTCAGGAAATATGCCTCCGCGCCTTGTGAACACATCCGCGAGATATTTTTCAAGAGCGGAGTGGATAAAGCTCCCGTATGAGTCGTAGGAGAAGACCGCGGGACTCTGGTCGTTCAGCCTCAGCATCCTGGAGCAGAGGTATTTAAAGGGACAGTCGGAGAAGGTCTTGATCTGGGAAGCGCTCAGCATGAGATCTCTTCCGAGAGCGAATTCCACAGTTACAGGGGAGACCGAAGCCTCTTCCGACGTGAGTTTTGCGGGCGATGTCCTCGCGTCAGGAAGAAGCTGCGCTACCGCCTTTCCTGCCGGAGTCTTTACGATGAGCGGAAGCCAGTCCGCGGCGGTGACCTCTGACGCAAGCCTGATGTCGGTGCGGTCTGACGAGAGTATGGTATCGATCCCGGGATATATCTTTTTTATCCTGTTTATTATTACTGAATCGGCATGTCTTCTGAAAATAAAGAGCTTCTCCGACGCGGCAGAGCAGGCTCTTCTGAAGAAATACTGCTCGTCGGTCGCCCTTGAGGCCCTGTCGGATATGACCGCGCCTTTCTCCGATGAAAGAGCGAGACGGTCGGCGTCGGTAAGCAGCCCTCCCGACGGTGGATTGGCGGGGAAGGATCCGTCGCCTACGCCGAGAAGCAGGACGCATCTCGGCGAATCGGCTCTCAGCATATCGGCAGGAGCGATAGAGACGGCGTCGGATGAGGAGGGGATCGCGCCTATCCTGTTTGTGTCAAAGACAGCCTCGGCGGCGTTTATCAGCTCGGGCAGTTCAGGCTTTTCGCCGGCGTATCCCGCCGCCAGCTCACGCAGGGCCTCCCTGAAGGAGGAAAGCGCAGATGCGAGAAGCGATGCCTCCTGCCTCCGGCCGGCTTCGAGCGCGGCTGAGGCGTCGGCGAGGAGACGGTCCCTGATCCCGAGTCTTTCGGTGTATTCATATATTGCCCGGCAGATCCCGGTGCAGTCTCCGGCGATAGATATCTCCTCGGAGAGTCTGCCGATAGTGTCAGAGAGCTGTTTTCTTACCTTGTTGGCGGTCTCTATCCTCCTCCTGCCGTCGTCTGTCAGCTCGGAGTTGTAGCCCGCAGGATTCATCGTCCAGTCGCCCGACATAAAGCCTTTTCCGCTTATCTTCCATTTTTCAACATAGGACACGAAGACGTCGGCGTCTTCGGGATCGACTCCGCAGAGGCCGGTCCTCAGATGCGATGTGACGTCATCCCGCCTCCATCCATAGCGGATGATCCTCAGCGCAGAAAGGACGAGCCTTGCGGGCGAGGTATGGAGCAGGCTCTGCTTGTCGTCGATCCAGAAGGGTACGCCGGCGTCCTCGAGCGAGAGATCGATGATCCCCCGGTATGCCGACGGGTCTCTGGCGGCGATCAGTATATCCCCGGCTCTCACGCCTTCCTCCATGAGCTTTTTCACGAGGCCGGCCGCGAATTCAGATTCGTCAAAGATGTTTTCGGTCTCGACGAGGACGACCGATCCGTCGCGCTCTCCGCCGACCGGGCAGAAGCTCCGGAGGGCTCCGGATATCCGCTCAAGATCTGTCCGCTGCCCGGGGGCTGTGTCGAGGACGACGGTGCGGTTGGGTCTTCCGCTCGCCGCTGCGTCGGCTCGCAGCCGGTCGGACATACGCTTTATCGAGAGTGTGTCTGTTCCGTTGAAGCCGGGGCCGGGAAGCGGGACAGAAACGGTGCAGTTTTCCGCCTGGGCAAACAGCAGCTTTACTATCCCGTGCTGCTGGCCTGTAAGACTTGAGAAGGAGTCGATGTATAGGTTCGAGCCCTCAAAGAAGGGATGTTTCTCAAGGCAGGCGTCAAGTCTGTCGAATTCGCTCTCGGTATCCGACGCTCCGGCGGCCAGGCTCTCGTACACCGCGGCGCATGACGCGATATCTCTCAGCTTCGACGCGAGCCGCGGGTCGGCGGTCTTTATGAACTCTTCGATCTTTTCAGGACCCATGCCTGCCGCTCTCAGTTCCCTTACCGCTGCAAGCATCATACCCGGGAAGGTCGGGTCGTTCATCGCCGCTTCGCGGTATTCCTCCATCAGCGGGCCGGTCTGCTTCAGCGCCCTCATCATCAGGACAAGCCTCATTCCGGGAGTGAGGGAGGTGTATGTCAGCCCGCCGTATTCCCTGAACACCCGGTTGCACATCCGGCT
>ONVJ01000278.1 GCA_900321265.1 uncultured Eubacteriales bacterium | reverse complement strand
GAATAAGCTTCGGCGGGATCAGGCTCGATCCGGATCTGGAGTCCGGCTGTCTGCGGGAGCTTGACAAAAATGAATACCGGTATCTGGACTCCCTCCTGTCAGGGCAGAAAGCAAAGGACGGATAATAACAGAGAGAGCGCACCGGGAAAGCTGCAGGGCGACCGGAGGACTGTCCCCCCCCGGCCGGGGGCCGCTTTCGGTTTTCGGTTACCGTTTCACGCTTTTGTTGACAAACAGAAAATTATATGCTAATATAATTAAGAATTGATGCCGCGAGAGGAGGGAAACTGAGGATGGCGGGGGCAATCTTCAACGGGCTGTTGTACAGGCAACTTAAAGATCGGTCATACCGGGCTTTCCGGCGGCCGTTTGACGTCTCGCGCGCCGCTGTCTTTACCGATCCTTCTCTCCCTCCGGTCACCCGGATGGCGCTACGTATGCGCGAGCTCTTCCGCCAGGAGGAGCCGGTGATCCTCGAAGGGCAGAGGATCGTCTTCCTCCGCACCGTGACCGGCGTTCCCGACATCTTCTCCGAAAAAGAGTGGCAGGAGATCCGGGCGTCTCACCGCATACACGAATGCGGCTATCTTTCAAACATCTGCGCCGACTACGGATCGGCGATCGCCTCGGGTCTCGACAGCCGGAAGGAGCAGATCGAAGAAAGGCTGATGGTCGCGAAAACGCAGGGTGACACGGAGGGCATCCTGTTTCTCGAGGCGGCGCTCTCTCAGATCGAAGCGGTCTTTTACCTGGTCGAAAAATATAAAAACAAGGCGCTTGAGCTCGGAAGAGAGGATATAGCCGAAACCCTGTCCGCCCTTCCTCACCGCGGTGCCCGGACCTTCCGCGAAGCCCTTCAGCTGTTCCGCATACTGCACTATACCCTCTGGGCGGAGGGCGAGTACCACAACACCGTCGGGCGCTTCGATCAGTTCGCATGGCCCTATATGAAGCGGGACATGGAAGAAGGCAGGCTGACGCGAAAAGAGGCTGAAGACCTTGTCGAGGAATTCTTCATCTCCTTCAACTGGGACAGCGACCTCTACCGCGGAGTCCAGCAGGGGGACAACGGACAGTCGATGATGCTCGGCGGGGTCGACGAAAGCGGAAATGACGCCTACAACGAGCTGTCGGAGATCTGCCTTCGGACCTCGCACCGCCTCGGACTGATCGATCCTAAGATCAACCTGCGCGTCTCGTCCGGCACGCCGATCGAAAGATTCGTCGAGGCGACGAGGCTGACCGGAGCCGGGCTGGGATTCCCGCAGTATTCGAACGACGACGTCGTGATTCCGGCGCTCGAACAGCTGGGATACGAGACGAAGGACGCGCGAAACTACACCGTCGCCGCCTGCTGGGAGTTCATCATCCCCGGCCTCGGCATGGAGATACCGAACATAGGCGCGCTCTCCTACCCGGAGGCGGTGGAGAAGGCGATGCTTGACGGGCTTGAGGACTGCAAAGACTTTGAGGAGTTCAAAGACCGCGTCAGGGCGGAGATCTCGGCGGAGGCCGACTTGATCTGCGCCGGGCTCGGCGGTCTCTATATCATACCGGCGCCCTTTTACTCGATCCTCATGGACGGGTGTATCGGGCGCGCGAGGGACATAACCCTCGGATCGAAATACAACAACTACGGCTTTCACGGGTCGGGGCTCGCCACGGCGGCAGACTCGATGGAGGCGATAAGACATCACGTCTTCGAACTTGGGGACGTGACCGCGAAAGATATGAAGGAGGCCGTGCTCAGGGACTTCGACGGATATGAGGAGCTGCTCCACTCCGTCAGATACGAAGACTCGAAGCTCGGCGACAACGATCCCCGGGTCAACGCCCTGGCAGCCGAACTTATGGAGTGGTTCGCGGATGCGCTGGAGGGCAGAAGGAACGAACGCGGCGGCCGCATACGCCCCGGCACCGGGACCGCGATGTTCTATCTCTGGGACGTAAAGAAGCTCGCGGCATCGGCCGACGGGCGGAGGAAGGATGAGGCGCTGGGAACGAATTTTTCGCCCAGCCTCTTCGTCAGATCGAAAGGTCCCTTCTCGGTCATACAGAGCTTCGCGTCGCTGCCCGTGTCGAGGAATATCAACGGCGGACCGCTGACGATGGAGTTCCATTCGTCGGTCTTTGATACCGAAGAGGGGATCGAAGCCGTCGCATCTCTCGTTCGGCAGTTCGTGATTCTCGGGGGTCATCAGCTTCAGCTCAATTCGGTGAACCGGGAGCGGCTCATCGACGCTCAGAAACACCCCGAGAACTATTCGAATCTGATCGTCAGGATCTGGGGCTGGAGCGCATATTTCGTCGAGCTTGACAGGGAATACCAGGATCATCTGATCGCGAGGCAGGAATTCGATGCCTGACGGGACTGTTTTCGACATAAAGGAATTCGCTCTTCACGACGGTCCGGGTCTGCGGACGGCCGTCTTTCTCAAGGGATGTCCCCTCCGCTGCGAGTGGTGCCACAACCCCGAGGGGCAGTCGTTCCTGCCCGAGCTCGTGAAGAACAAAAGCAGCTGCGCCGGATGCGGCCTCTGCGAAAGAGGCTGCCGCCACCCCGGATGCGCACCCTGGGGGGTCTGTCTGAAGGTATGTCCGAACAACTGTCTGAAGATCGCCGGGCGGCGGATGACGGCGCGTGAGCTGGCTGACCGGCTGCTGAGGAACGAAAGCTTCCTGCGGAAGGGCGGAGTCACCTTCTCGGGCGGAGAGCCTCTCTGTCAGGCGGATTTCATTCTTGAAGTTCAGGAGCTGCTGGGCGGGATACCGGTTGCGGTCGAGACCTGCGGGTGCGTCGCTCCCGAAATCTTTAAAAAGGCCGCATCTGCCGTCGAACGCGTATATATGGACATCAAGCTCATCGACCGGGAGGAGCATATACGCCGGACGGGACGGGACAACGACGTCATTCTTGAGAACGCCTCCTGGCTGCTTGTCTCACAAATCGACGCGGTCTTCCGCGTTCCCCTGATCCCCGGCGTCACAGACACCGACGCTAATCTCCGCGGCATCGCGGAGTTTCTGTCGGGATATACATCCGTGTGCGTCGAGCTCATCCCCTACAACCGGCTCACCGGGGCGAAATACCGGTCGGTCGGAAGGGAATACTCGCCCTCCTTCGACGAGACGCTGCCGCCTAACAGGAACACAGCGGTCTTCGAGTCGAGGGGAATACGCTGCAGGGCATACTGAAGCCGTGGCGGTAGCGGAACGGCGGCCCCGGGATCTCTTTTCCCGATTAAAAAAGCCATCCCGCCGGGCTGAAACATCAAAAAAATCTAAAACGTCATGAATAAAACCGAAAAGAAGCGACCGGAGAAAACAGAAAAGAAAAAAACGGCAGGAAAAAGACTGAAGACCGCCGCGATCCTGCTCGGCTGCATCGCCGTCGCGGGGATAGTTTCGGCAGCCGTCATCAACGCGCGGGTGAGATCGGCAGGAGGATCGATGATGATCTCCCCCGAAGACGCCTCGACATCCGGCGGATTCGACTGCATAGTCGTGCTCGGGTGCGGGGTATACGATGACGGGACGCCCAGCCCGATGCTCCGCGACCGGCTGGAGAGGGCGGTATCTCTCTACGAGTCCGGCGCCGCGCCTAAGCTTCTCATGAGCGGCGACCACGGACGGGAGGACTACGACGAGGTCAACGTAATGAAGAAGTTCGCGCTCGACCGCGGAGTCCCCGCAGAGGACATATTCACCGATCACGCCGGATTCTCGACGTATGAGACGGTTTACAGGGCAAAAGCGGTGTTTGCCGCGAAAAAGGTGCTTGTCGTCACCCAGAAATACCACCTCTACAGAGCCCTCTACATCGCGAAAAGGCTCGGCCTCGAGGCCCGGGGCGTCGACGCAGATCTCAACCGCTACGGCGGCCAGACGCTCAGGGACGTCAGGGAGGTCGCGGCAAGGTGCAAGGACTTCTTCGGGTGCATATTCAAGCCCGAGCCCACATTTCTCGGCGAGGTCATACCGATCTCGGGCGACGGGAGACTGACCGAGGGATGAGGCATCCGCCCGTCCGGGTATGAAATGAAGCAAAACACAAAAATCATAAAAAAACAAAAAGGAGAATCCCAATGAACAAACTCATGCGGATCATTGCCGCGGTCATCGCGCTCGTGATGGCTGCCGCCGCCTTCGCGGCCTGCGCCACCCCCGATACCCCGCAGCAGGACACGACCGTTCCGTCGGCAAACACCACCGAAGCGGCCCCGGAAACCGAGAACCCCTACGACAAGGACGGTTATCTGAAGGACAAGATCCCCGAGGATCTCAAGCTCAACACCACGATCAGGATGCTCTACTGGAGCGACTTCGAGCACGTCGAGTTCTTCGTTGAGCAGGAGACCGGAGAAGCCGTGTCCGACGCGATCTACACCCGCAATCTGACGGTGAACGACAGGCTCGGATGCGACTTCGACTACGTCGGGACCCCCGGCAACTATAACAAGAACGCGGATTATCTCAATTTCGTGAAAAACGCCTACAACGGCGGAGAGCACTACGACATCTACGCCGCCTATTCGATGACGACGGCGAACGTCGCCTACAACGGGTACGCCCGCAATCTCACCCAGTATGATATCCTTGATTTCAGCGCGCCCTGGTGGCCCGAAAAGCTGATAAGCGAAGCCGCCTACAAGGGGAAGCTTTACGTCGCTTCGGGAGACATCTCGACCAACCTCCTCTACATGATGTACACCTTCTTCTTCAACACCGACATGCTCAAGGACAACAATCTTGAGATCCCCTACGATCTCATCGACAGGAACGAATGGACCTTTGACAAGCTGATCGAGATGACCTCGGTCATGGGCACCCCCGACGCCGCCCAGCCCTACTACGGCCTGGTCCTCACCAGCAACATCCACATCGACGCCTTCTCCTGGGCCGCCGGCCTCCGCGTCCTTGACAGGAGCGCGACCGGAGACATCGTGATATCCGATACCTTCACCGGCGAGAAGATGGAGGACGTCGCGTCCTGGACGCAGTCCTTCCTGCATCAGCCGATGAACAAATCGAAAGACAGCACGAAGTTCGAGGAGGGAGCCGCCCTCTTTACCGTCGAGCGTGCCAGATACGCCAACCGCAAGCTCTCGACAGTCGATTTCGACTACGG